>NZ_JBFBJW010000001.1:0-154434 GCF_040686315.1 Micromonospora sp. NPDC085948
TATAAATCATAATTGGCACTGGCTTTACAAGCACCCTGTTGAGTTCTCAAAGAACAACCACACACCGACCAGAAGCCCCACCTCAGTGGAACCCCGTTTCGGGGCAACCGCTCAAACCTACTTGGTCGAACTTTCATTGTCAACCTCATGTTCGAGGCGATCAATGTGGTTCGTCCGGACCCACGATGACGCACGCCGAACCCGGCGGTCGTTGCTGTCGTGGGAAGCCGCAGACCGGCCGATCGCCGCTTCGCGGCCATCCGCCCGGCTCCTGCCGGCTTCAGAACCTTACCCGGTCGGCTTCGCGTTCGCAACCCCGTTTCCGGGATGTTCCGCACCGCCCGATCCTCAGTCTCGCTCGGCGTCTCCGCCACGAGCCTGGCGCCCGTTCTCGGCCGGTTTGTCCGGCCTCCCCCGTGCAGAGAGAAAGTTACGCGGACGGCCCGGAGAAGGCAAATCAGGGTTCATCACTGGTTCGGATCGGCTGGTTCGCAACGGTCCCGGTACAGGCGGAGACGCGGGCCGTCCCGCCGTGCCAGAGTGTCTGACATGGATGAGTCCGGGCTCGGCACCACTGTGCTCGCCGAGGAGTCGCTGCTCGGCGTCCTCCTGCCGTTCTGGCAGGTGGTGATCGGTGCGGTCGTGCTCGTCGTACTGGTGCTCTCCGTGGGACGACTGGCCCGACGGGGCAAGTCCCGAATGACCACCGCGCTGCTGATAACCGCCGCGGCCATCGCCGGGTTCGCGGTCATCGGCGTCCTGCTGGAGGGCTGAGGCTCAGAGCCGCCGGTTGGCCAGGCTGGGCAGCTCGGCCCGGATCGCGGCGAGCCGGCCGAGGTCCAGGTCGACCACTGACACACCCGGGCCGTCCGGCACCTGGCTGAGGACCGTCCCCCACGGATCGACCACCATGCTGCGTCCGAAGCAGGTGCGGCCCGGGTCGTGGTCGCCGGTCTGGCCGGCCGCCGCCACGAAGCACTGGTTCTCGATGGCGCGGGCTCGCAACAGAACCTCCCAGTGGTCCCGGCCGGTGTGCATCATGAATGCCGCCGGGACCACCAGCAGCTGTGCCCCACCATCGGTGGCGAGCAGCCGGTACAGCTCCGGGAAGCGCAGGTCGTAGCAGATCGACAGGCCGACCCGCAGACCCTCGACATCCACCACCACCGGCTGAACCCCGGGTGCGACAGTCGCCGACTCCCGGTAGGAGACCCGGCCAGGGATCTCCACGTCGTACAGATGGATCTTGCGGTAGCTCGCGGCCAGACTGCCGGAGCGGTCGAAGACCAGAGACGTGTTCCAGGTGTGTTCCGGGTCCGGGCCGGCCTCGTGGAAGGAGCCGGCCACCAGCCAGATGCCGAGCCGCTGGGCGACCTCGGCGAAGAAGCTGCCGACCTCGCCGTCCACCGGCTCCGGCTCGGGCATCCCAGCGGCCGGGCCTATGTACTCGACGTACTCCGGCAGGACGGCGAGGTCCGCGCCGCCGGCGGCCGCGCGGCTCAGCAGGGCCTCCGCGGTGGCCAGGTTGGCCTTACGGTCGTCCCGGGCGTTGAGTTGGCAGACCGCGACGCGCATGAGCACAGGGTACGGCGGGGAGGGCGGCGCGGACAGCGTCACAGGCTGGCCAGCACCAACGCACCGGCCGCGAAGCCGAGCCCGGTGATCTGGACGGCGCGCAACCGTTCCCGGTCGACGGCCAACGCCAGCAGCACGGTGCTCGCCGGGTAGAGCGCGGCGAGCGCCGCGACGATGCTCAGGTGGCCACGGGCAGCGGCGGCCAGGAACAGCGCGTTGGCACCACTGTCGAGCAGACCGGCGACCGCCGCCCAGCCCCACTCCCGCCGCCCGAGGCGCAGCGGCGTCCGGGTGCCGACGGCCAGCGCGAGGCCAAGCGCGATCGAGCTTGCCCGAACCGCCGCCACCGGCCACATCCCCGCGCTCTCGTCGGCCTGGCCCAGGAGGGTGAAGAAGACACCGAACAGCGCCCCGGCGGCGGCGGCGAGCCCGACGAGCCGGGCCGGGATTGCCCGCCTGCCGCCGCTCTCCCCCAGGCTGACCAGGGCGATGGCCACCACCGCGAGGCCGGCGCCGGTGAGCGCCAGGGCACCCGGGAAGGACGCCGTGAAGAGACCGGCGACGATCGGCACCACTGCCGCGGTGATCGCGGTGATCGGTGCCACCACCGCCATCATCCCGCCCGCGAGAGCCCGGTAGAGCAGCATGATGCCGCCCCCGCCGGCCACCCCGGCGAGCAGCCCCCAGCCGAGGTCACCGATGTGCGGTGTTCCGGGTACGGCAAGCGCCAACACGACCAGCAGCGGGACGCTCAGCAGTTGGGAGATCACGGTTACGGCGATCGGTGCGGCGTGCCGGGACGCCTTACCGCCGGAGAAGTCGGCCGTGCCGAACGCGAGGGCGGACAACGCGGCCAGGACAATGGGTATCATGCATGTGTCGTACCACAATAGTGACCGTGAGGGATAGTTTAATGACCGAGTCGAGTCCGGATCGGGTGGGCGCGGTTACCGCTGCGGTAGCCCGACAGGTACGCGACCTACGGGCCGCCCGAGGGTGGTCCTTCGACGAGTTGGCCGGTCGGTCCGGGGTGAGCAAGGGCATGCTCGTGCAGATCGAGGGCGCGCGTACCAACCCGAGCGTCGGCACGCTGTGCCGGGTCGCCGACGCGTTCGGCGTCAACATCGCCCAACTACTCGAACCAGCCGAGGAACGGGCCGTGAAGATCAGTTCAGCCGGGGAGGCGCCCGTGCTCTGGCAGGGCGAGCACGGCGGCACGGCCCGCCTGCTGAGCGGGTTGGGCGAGCCGGATCTCGTCGAGCTGTGGGACTGGCGGCTACTCCCCGGGGAGTCCCACCGTTCCCTCGACCACCCGCGTGGCACCCGCGAGGTGCTGCACATCCTGGACGGCACGGTGATCGTCCGGGTCGACGGGCAGGACCATCCCGTCCGCGCCGGTGAGACCATCGAGATTCACGCCGATCGGGAGCACGGCTACCGCAACGACGGCGATGCCCCGGCCCGGCTGATGATGGTGACCGTCACCCCGTCGGGCGAATGGGACCGCCGGACGCGATCACGCCGGCCGCGTCAGGAGTAGAGCGGCCGGCGTGATGTCCGGTGGGATCAGGCCGACTTCTCCTCGCGGTCCCGCCGGGCCCGACGCCCGGTGAACTCGCGCGGAACGATTGTCGGGTTGACGTTCTCCAGGACCACCTCACGGGTGATCAACACTCGGGCGGCATCGGGGTTGCTCGGCACCTCGTACATCGCGGAGAGCAGCACCTCCTCGATGATCGCCCGCAGGCCACGGGCACCGGTGCCCCGCAGCATCGCCTGGTCGGCAATCGCCTCCAGCGCCGGCTCGTCGAACTCCAACTCGACACCGTCCAGCTCGAACAAGCGCTGGTACTGCCGGACCAGGGCGTTACGCGGCTCGGTGAGGATCCGCACCAGGGCGCTGCGGTCCAGGCTGCGCACGTTGGTGATCACCGGCAACCGGCCCACGAACTCGGGGATCAACCCGAACTTGAGCATGTCTTCCGGCATGACCTGGCTGAAGATGTCGTCGGTCGAGCGCTCGGAGACCGAACGGAGCCGGGCACCGAAACCGGTGCCGCCCTGCCCGGTGCGGGACTCGATGATCTGATCCAGACCAGCGAAGGCGCCACCACAGATGAACAGCACATTCGTGGTGTCGATCTGGATGAACTCCTGATGCGGGTGCTTACGCCCACCCTGCGGCGGCACGTTCGCCACCGTGCCCTCGAGCATCTTGAGCAGAGCCTGCTGCACACCCTCGCCGGAGACGTCCCGCGTGATCGACGGATTCTCCGACTTGCGGGCGATCTTGTCGACCTCGTCGATGTAGATGATGCCGGTCTCGGCACGCTTGATGTCGTAGTCCGCGGCCTGGATCAGCTTGAGGAGGATGTTCTCCACGTCCTCGCCGACGTAGCCCGCCTCGGTCAGCGCGGTGGCGTCGGCGATGGCGAACGGGACGTTCAGCATGCGGGCGAGGGTCTGCGCCAGGTGGGTCTTGCCGCACCCGGTGGGGCCGAGCAGCAGGATGTTGGACTTCGCCAGCTCGACGGCATCGCTGCCGGAGCCCGGCGCGTTGGCCGCCTCAGCCTGGATCCGCTTGTAGTGGTTGTAGACCGCGACCGCGAGCGCCTTCTTGGCCTGATCCTGCCCCACGACGTAGTTGTCGAGGAACTGGCAGATCTCCATCGGCTTGGGAAGCTCTTCCCACTTCACCTCGCCGGACTCGGCCAACTCCTCTTCGATGATCTCGTTACAGAGATCGATGCACTCGTCGCAGATGTAGACCCCTGGGCCCGCGATGAGCTTCTTGACCTGCTTCTGCGACTTACCGCAGAAGGAGCATTTCAGTAGGTCGCCGCCGTCACCGATCCGTGCCACCTACGTTCTCCCTGCACTCGTCGGCCGGAGACCCGGCCCTGACCTGCGGACGCTGCGCGCCGCCCGGTTTGGTTCACCCCACCGGCCCAACCGGCGAAGCGGTACGGACCCGACGTTACCCGCTGGCGGGGCATTCTCCGACCCCCAAAAGGGGTGTGTCAGAGGTCGGCCGGGAACTGCACGCCCCGGCCAACCTCTGACCCGGTACTGCTCAGCTGGCGGAGTGGGTCGCCAGCAGACCCTTCTTGCGGCTGGTCAGGATCGTGTCGACCAGCCCGTACTCCTTGGACTCCTCGGCCGTCATGATCTTGTCACGGTCGATGTCCTTGCGAACCTGCTCGATCGGGCGGTTGCAGTGGCGGGACAGCATGTCCTCCAACTGCGTCCGCATCCGCAGGATCTCCCGGGCCTGGATCTCGATGTCCGAGCCCTGCCCGTAGCCGCCCTCGGTGGCCGGCTGGTGGATGATGATCCGCGAGTTCGGAAGAGCCATCCGCTTACCCGCGGTGCCCGCCGACAGCAGCACCGCTGCCGCGCTGGCGGCCTGCCCGAGGCAGACCGTCTGGATGTCCGGACGGACGTACTGCATGGTGTCGTAGATCGCCGTCATCGCGGTGAACGAGCCGCCCGGCGAGTTGATGTACATGATGATGTCGCGGTCCGGATCGGTGCCCTCGAGCGTCAGCAGCTGGGCCATCACGTCGTTGGCCGACGCGTCGTCCACCTGGACGCCGAGGAAGATGATCCGGTCCTCGAAGAGCTTGTTGTACGGGTTCGACTCCTTGACCCCGTACGACGTGCGCTCGACGAACGACGGCAACACGTAGCGGTTGTGCACGGCCGCGAACTGGGGCGGCAAGCTCAGATCGGTCATCGTCAGCTCCTCAGCTCAGGGTCCCGGCGCCATCCGGAACCTGTGCGGCCCCGATGATCACCTTGTCGATGAAGCCGTAGTCCATGGCCTCCTGGGCGGTGAACCAACGGTCCCGGTCCGAGTCCGCCTCGATCTGCGACTGACTCTGGCCGGTGTGGTGCGCGACCCGCTCCTGGAACATCCGCTTCGTGTAGAGCATCTGCTCCGCCTGGATGGCGATGTCGGACGCCGTGCCGCCCAGACCACCGGACGGCTGGTGCATCATGATCCGGGCGTGGGGCAGGGCGTACCGCTTGCCCTTGGTGCCCGCGCAGAGCAGCAGCTGGCCCATCGAGGCCGCCATGCCCATCGCCACGGTCGACACATCGTTGTCGATGAACTGCATGGTGTCGTAGATCGCCATGCCGGAGTAGACCGAGCCACCCGGCGAGTTGATCCACAGGTTGATGTCGCGGTCCGGGTCCTCCGCGGCGAGCAGCAGCAGCTGCGCGCAGATGCGGTTGGCGACCTGGTCGGTCACCTCACTGCCCAGGAAGATGATGCGTTCCTTGAGCAACCGGTTGTAGACCGAGTCGTCGAGGTTGCCAATGGAGTCGCCACCGCGCGCGTCAATCGCCCGGAGCGACTTCTTGGGGATGTGCATGTCGGTCATGGCAGCCCTTCGCTCTCCGTACCGTCTTTCCCGACACTAACCGCTGTGCGGGGCGGCAGAGTCCCGGTCGGGGCACTGTTCGCTCTCAGCGCAGCTGTGTCGAGGGCACCCGCGGCGCGGGCTTCCGGGCGTACCCGGCAACGCTGACTTCCGGGCGTACCCGGCAACGCTGACTTCCGGGCGTACCCGGCAACGCTGACTTCCGGGCGTACCCAGAAATGGATTCGGCCGCCGTCCACCGCACAGCGGCGGACGGCGGCCGCACCCGACGATCAGTGGTCGTGGTTGTGCTCCGCCTCGTTGGCGGCACGGAGGGCGTCGAGGGTGACCTCGTTGCCGGCCGAGTCCTTGATCGTGATCCGCTCCATGACGGCGGCGAGCGCCTTGCCCCGCCGCACGTCGCCGAAGACCGCGGCGGCCGCGCCGGAGCGCACCAGCTGGTCGTAGTACTGCTGCGGAGCCATGCCGGCGCGCTGCGCCCGGTGCACGATCTCGTGCCCGAACTCGTCGTCGGAGACCTGCACGTCCTCCGCGTCGGCAAGCGTGTCCAGCAGGAGCTGGACCTTGACGCCCTCGGTCGCCGCCTCGGTCAGCTCGGCGTCGATCTGCTCCTCGGTCTTGTCCTCGGCCGCGAGGTATTCCTCCATCGAGGCGCCGATCCGCTCCAGCTGGTCGACCATCGCCTGCTTGCGGCTCTCGACCTCCTCGCGGACGACACCCTCCGGGGCCGGAATCTCGGCGGCCTCGACCAGCTGCGCGAGCGCCTTGTCGCGAGCCGCGTAGATCTGCTCGACCTGCTTGCCCTGGTTGACCCGGGCACGCAGGTCGCCGCGCAGTTCCTCGATCGTGTCGAACTCGCTCGCCATCTGGGCGAACTCGTCGTTCAGCTCGGGCAGCTCCTTCTCCTTGACCGTGCGCACGGTCACCGCCACCTCGGCGTCCCGGCCGGCGAAGTCGCCGCCGACGAGCTGGGTGGTGAAGGTGGTGTCGTCGCCGGCGGCAAGCCCGACGACGGCCTCGTCCAGACCGGGCAGGAGCTGCTTGCTGCCAACCTCGTGGGAGATGTTGCTCGCCTGGCCGCCCGGCACGTCCTCGCCGTCGACGGTGGCGTTCAGGTCGATCTGGACGTAGTCGCCCTCGGCGGCGGCCCGCTCGACGGTCTTGAGGGTCGCGAAACGCTCCCGCAGGTTCTTCACCTGCTCGTCGATCTCGCTCTCGTCGATCTGCAGCTCGTCGACGGTCACCTCGATGGAGGACGCGTCCGGGATGGTGATCTCCGGACGGACGTCGACCTCGGCGGTGAAGTTGAGCGAGTCACCGTCGTTGAACTCGGTGATCTCGACCTCGGGGCGCCCCAGCGTCTTGAGGTCGTGCTCGCGCACCGCGGCGAGGATGTTCTCCGGGATGGCCTCCTGCACCGCCTCGTTGAGGACGGTGCCGCGGCCGACCCGCTGGTCGATCACCGCGGTCGGCACCTTGCCCCGGCGGAAGCCCGGAACCTGGACCTGCGAACCGATCTCCCGGTACGCCTTCTTGAGGCTCGGCTCGAGCTCGACGAACGGCACCTCGATGGCGAGCCGCACGCGCGTCGGGCTCAGAGTCTCGACGGTGCTCTTCACAGGCGTACTCCTTGACGGATCTCAGTTGAGTCTGGGCGTGATTCAGCCCATCGAGTGTAGGCGAGCCGGCCTGACGCTCCGGCATCGCCCGGGAACCGCGGTGGCGGCACCCGGGGCGGCCCGGCCGCGGACGACAGTCGGGGTGGCGGGATTTGAACCCACGGCCCCTCGCTCCCAAAGCGAGTGCGCTACCAAGCTGCGCCACACCCCGTGGCGACGTGCAGTCTATGCCGTCGGCACGACTCAGGCGGTGCCGGGGCACCCACCACCCGGACACATCTTCCCAAACCGCCCGTATCACCTATGTAGCACGCCGCCGGGGCGGCCTCGGGGGCCTCGGCGGCCTCGGCGGGTGGAGATCCACACGACGTCATGAATCTCGCGGTATCCGGAGGCCGGAGAGACCACGACATCCGTGCCGCGGAGTGGATCTTCGGGCTGCGGCGGGGCGCGCACGCACAGCCCGGTGCCGCCGGGCGGTGACGTGGCTGCGCGGCCGGCAGAGACATTGGGTAAGCTGTCTGCGCGCCCCGTTTCGGCGGGGTGCACGCGGGCGTAGCTCAATGGTAGAGCTTCAGTCTTCCAAACTGACTACGCGAGTTCGATTCTCGTCGCCCGCTCAGCAATGGTGGCCCAGGTCAGGGATGGTTTCCGACCTGGGCCACATTCATGCCCATCGTGAATCCGTCCTGCCTGGCGAATCCGTCGGGACAGGCGCGACAGCCGGCCCCGACGGCACGACCAGCCCGCTGGCGATGGGTGACAGCCGCGCTCGGCACCCGGGACGCGGAGACGCCGTCCCGGATCACCTCGGACGTGTCACGACACGCGCGGCAACGCGAGCCAGTCCTGCCAGCTGATGTCCCGGCCCAGGTAACGGGGCTGCCGGAAGGGCCACTCGGTGGCGATCCACTGCGGCACCAGCGCGTCGAGCGCCCGCTCCGCCGCGCTGCCGACCAGGTCGTCCACCACCCACCAGGAAATCTCGCCGTCGGCGCCGACGCGCTCAGGCGGGTCGATGTAGACACATCCGAGGAGCGCCGTCTCCGCCTCGTCGAACAGCGCGTAGTTGAACGACTGGTGCGCGGCGATCTCCTTCTCGTGCCGCAGCAGGTCGGCGCGGTCCTCGTCATAGGTCATCGTCTCCGGGGGCCAGGCCCAGGCCGGGCCGAAGATCTCCCACAGGCGCTCTCGGGAGCCCATCACGGCGGGGTAGTCGAGCGCGGTGTCCGCCTCCCTGATCGGCCGCAGGTGCAGCGAGCTGTCGGGCACGGGCACGTGCACGGGGTGGACGAAGTCATCGGGCAACCAGCTCATGGGCCGAACTATCGCCGGTGGGTGCGGGGTGGTCCAGGGGTTTACGCGCCGCGGCGGACCACAGAAGATCAGCAGGAGCTGGAGATCCTGGTGACGTGGGGGCGGACGGCCAGGCACCGGTGGCGCAGGTTGAGCTGGGCGATGGCCTCCGCGTACCTGCCGTGGTGGACGTCGGTCAGGACCACCATCGGGTAATGGGCGTCCGCAGCGGTGAGTGCGCTGATCGGCAGGGAGAGGTGGAACAGTTTGCGGATCTCCACCAGTGCCCTCACCCCGGGACGGTGGGTGACCAGGACGTCGATCGGCCCGGTCGACGCTGCCGTATCCCCGAGATCTTCGGCCGAGTCGATCGACCGGAAGCCGTCCGCCGCCAGGAGCGACAACTGACCGGCAGGTGTGCCGTCGACGGTGCCCACCGCTCCGAGGCCGATGAGGACGACCTCGGGATCGCTGTCGTTCCGCGCGACGAAGAGGCCGACGCCGCCGCCGTCGTCCCCGATCAGCAACAGGTCAGGTGCGTAGTCCGGGATCTCGTACGTGCGGTTGCGTTCGGCGATCTCGTCCGGACCGTAGACGGACACGTCGGCTGCGGCGTCCACCGGCCGCTCACCAGTCCACACGTCGAGCAGCGCCTCCGGCGGCCGGACGCCAACCTGGGCCTCGACCTGCTTGGCGAGCGACTCCCGATCGTCGTCCACGAAACGCTCCCGGTCCCGACGGCCCAAACGGCGCTGATGCTGTTGAAGTGAACCATTCTCATCGCGATCAGGGGTCGCCACGACCCGACCGGACCACGATCACGGACGACTCATCGACCCGGTCCATCGGGCCGGGTCAAGCCCAGGCATCCCCGAACCGCGGGCCGGGCGACGGCGCACGTGGTAGGCGCAGGCCAGGGCGAGCACTATCGGTCCCCAGAGCGCTATCGGGCTGATGCACACCATGGCCAGCGCCTGCCACCAGCCGTTCTCGTACGCCACGCCGTCGGACACACCGACCCAGGTGAGCGCCATCCAGCCCGAGACCGTGGTCAGAAGCAGTCCCCCGACCACGGCCGGGACAACCGTCGCCATGGACGGCACACGTCGGCCACCGATGACCGGGATCCAGCTCGGGACCACCTCGCCCCAGCCGCGCACCAGACCGATGCTGAGCAGCGCCAGCAACTCGGTGAGCACACTGAGTCCGAAGACGTACGGAATGGCGATCCACAACGGTGACACGGGTGCGTCGTCGAGCTGACCCATGTCGAAGTTGAAGGCAAACGGCAACCTCCACAGGCAGGAGGGAAGCAGCAACCAGGGAAGCGCGTAGGCGGCACGGAGCGCCCAGCGTGGCACGGGCTGTTCGGTGTCGCTGCTGGCCGGGGCCGCGTGCAACAGGGTGATCGCCATATGCCAAATCCTTCACCGGCGTCGACGACAGCTGATCCCCGGTGAGGACCAGTCACCTCCCCCGCGCGAGCTAGGGCGCGGCGCCGGCCGGGCATCCCCGAGCCGGTGCCGCACGGGTCAGCGCAGGTGGAATCGTTCGTCGACCGCGAGGGCCGCCAGTTGCGGCACGGAGAACGGCAAGGTGGTCAACCCCGGCCGACTCTCGTCGAGCTTCGCGCCCTGCGCCACGTAGACCACCACGCCGTCCGGGTGCCGGTAGGCAGACCACTGGTCGAGCCGGTCGTCGTTGCCCGGTCGGACCACCACGCCGACCTGCGCCGCCCCGACCGTTTCGAGCTGGCATTCGCCCTGCATGCCCCAGAAGTCGCGGGCCAGGGCGCACGGGTCGGTCGGCAACTGGGTGCCGGCGTCGTGCACCTCGACGATCACGCGCCCGGTGCGGTTGCCCTTGGCCACGGCGACCGAGGACAGGTAACTCCACCTGTCGACGCCGTCCACCTTCTCCTCGAACTGCGCCTGGTGGGTCCGCAACGTCCGCTGGTCGGCGGGCTGGCTCGCCGGATCCTCCGGCGCGGTGTAGCCGGTGGGCACCACGGCGACGACCTCGTTGAGCAGGTGGACGCCCCGGTCGTGCTGGGATCCGGCCCGCGCCGTCCGGTCCTCCTGCGGTTTGCCGTCCGGTCCGGTCGGCCACGGCTCCTTGGTGTCCCCCGTCGCGTCCAGAGACACCAGTGGCCCCCGGCCCGCCGGTTGGTAGACGAGGTCGTCCGGAGTGGTGACGACCGCGAAGCCGGTGACCGCCAGCACGACGGCCGCCGATCCGAGCGACGTCCACAACGCGCGGCGGCGGAACTGTGCCCGACGTGCGGCGGCGAGCGCGGCACCCGTACTCAATGGTGGTGGCGGGGTGGTGTTCGCCATCTCGCCGCGCAACGCGTCACGCAACTCTTGTCCGTTCATCGCTCCCCCATCTCGATCCCGCTGTAAGTGGGTGCCAGGAGGCCGCGCAGCGTGTCGAGCCCGCGTGCCGCCTGGCTCTTCACCGTCCCTGGAGAGCAGTCCAACAGCCCCGCGACGTCCTCGATCGACTGGTCCTCCCAGTAGCGGAGAACCAGCACCGCCCGTTGGCGCGGTGCGACGCGGGCCAGGGCCTCAAGCAGCACCAGCCGACTCTCCGGCGAGTCGGGAGCGATCACCTGTTCGGCGTCTTCGCCCCCCACCCGTTCGCGCCGCCACCAGCCGCGACGCCGCTCGTCGAGGAACGTCCGGACCAGGATCTGCCGGACGTAGCTGTCGAGCACCTCGTGCCGCGAGATCCGGTGCCAGACCCGGTAGAGCTTGACGAACGTGGTCTGCACCAGGTCTTCCGCCCGGTGCCAGTCGCCGCACAGCAGGTACGCCGTGGCGCGCATGGCAGCGGAGCGTGCCGCGAAGTACTCGGCGAACGCCTCGTCGCGATCGCTCATTCAGGCCTCCGATTCCCGTTTCGAGATAGACACGCGGGGTCTCACCCGGGGGGTTGCCTCGCAACTCGTGCGTGTCTCGGAGGGATCAACGCCGAACGGGCCGCCGAGGCGACAAACCCCGACGACGGGCGTCACTCACCAGCACCCGATCGCGCGGGCGGCGCTGTCGGCTCAGGCGAAGTCGCGGCGCTTCAACTTGGCCCGCCGGCCGTCCGGGTGGTGCCAGACGATCCCCTCGTACCGGGGGTGCGCCAGCAGCCAGTCACGCAGACCGTCCAGGTCACGCGGCACGTCGAACTGTTCGGCGTCGGCGTGGGGCACGAGTTCGTGGCCCCGTACCCCCTCGGGGTTGCCGTTGATCTTCGGGCCGATCAGTTCGTAGGTGCCGGGAGGCCGCCGTTCCGGCCCGGCGGCGGCCAGGGCCTCGGCGTGGTACCTGGCGTACGGCGACTGCTCGACCGGCTCCCAGCCCATGGTCTTGCCCGTCACGTCGTCGGTCATCACCGGGCGGTAGCCCGACGGCTGCGGCCGGCCCGGCCGCACCTCGCGCCGCGCCCACCACACGCCGTCCTCGTCGAGCAGCACGCAGGTGCCGTCGTACTTTCGCGTCGACGTCCCCTCCCCGTCGAGGACCCACTGGCAGGTGGGGTTGACCTCGGGCAGGACGTGCCTGCGGTCGTCGGGGTCGCGGAGAAAGAGGGTGGGAATCTTCTTCACCCGAGCATGGTCCCATCGGCCCGAAGCGATTTATCGCGGGAACTGGGGTCCTGGACGCGAGACGGACCGGTCCCCGCACGGATGAACCGTGGCCAGCGGGGTATGCGGCGGCCCTGTCTGGTGGAGGAGACGACCGGCCTCGCGGCGTGCCGCGAGGCCGACGCCCGGGCGGGCGGCGCTCGCCGGCCGCCTGGGCGTTTCCCCGATCCTCAGTTCGAGGAGATCCAGTTCCAGGCCGAGACGACCCACTCGGTCTGCTGGAGCCACGCCACACCCAGGCCGACGAGGAACACCGCCGTCGCCAGGTGGGCACCGCGGGCGCTGCGCCGCACCCGTCCGAGCTGCCGCTCCCACACCACCCGGCCGACCAGCCGGGACAGGGCGAACAGGCCGACCGCCACCAGCAGGCTGAGCACCAGCACCAACACCGGACCAGTCAGGTCACCCTGGCCGGAGAGCGCCCAGATCCCCCAGCAGACGAACGCGAACAACCCCGCCGCCGCGCTCCACTCACCGCCGCGGCGCAGTTGCGCCATCCGCCAGCTCAGGGGCCGACGCGGGGCCGGCTCACCGGGCCAGCCGGTGCCGGTCGGCTCCTGCTCGACCACCGGGAACGGCTCGGTCCGCGGGGTGCGCGCCTGACCTACCGGGGCCACGCCCCGGCGGAACGCGTCACGCTGCGGCGGCACCCCGACGCCGGCCTGCGGTGGCACCTCCACGGTCCGCTCCGCCCACGGCTGCGTCTGGTCTGCCATCTCGTCCTCCCCCTGACCGACGGCATCACCGCCGCCTGAATCCGAGGGTAACCAGCCGGCAACCAGGTCGCCGACCCCGCCCGGGACGCGCAGCGGCACGACAGTGCCGAATCGCACGCCGGGCAGGGTACGGTCGGCGGATGGGTGACCCCGACCGACGACGGCGACGGCTACGCCACCACCCCGACCCGGAGCCGGCCGGTCGGAGCACCGACACCCCGACGGCCAGCACCGCAGGGGTGCACGACGGCGACAACCCGCCCCCGCGCCGCCGCAACTACGGCGGCGACGAGCGCGACGGCGAGCGGGGCCTGCGCGGGTTGGTCGGTTCCGGTTCGTCCCAGGTGGGGCTCAGCGCCGCGCTCCGGGCCCGGGACGCCGCCCGACCCAGCGACGACGACCTGGCCGAGGCGGAGGCCCGGGTGGTGGTCGTCCGACGCAACTGGGTGCCCCGCGAGGAGTTGCCCCGCTCGCCGCGCTGACTGCCGCCCCGGGCCGGGACGCCGTTGACAGAGCCGGAAGCGCCGGCCGGTCAGGGCAGGTCGGGCAGCTGCCGGGTCTTCTCGTAGTCGGCCACCTGGGTGATCCGGCGGGCATGCCGCTCGTTGCCGGAGAACGGCGTGTTGAGGAACGCCTCGACGATGCCCGTGGCGTCGTCCAGCGTGTGCTGGCGGGCGCCGATCGCGACCACGTTCGCGTCGTTGTGCTGACGGGCAAGTTGGGCGGTCTCCACGCTCCACGCCAGCGCGGCGCGGACCCCGGCGACCTTGTTCGCGGCGATCTGCTCACCGTTGCCGGACCCACCGATGACCACACCGAGGCCCGTCTCGTCGGCCACCACCTGGTCGCCGGTGTGCAGGCAGAACGTCGGGTAGTCGTCGTCCGGGTCGTAGCTGTGCGGGCCGACGTCGACCACGTCGTACCCCTGTTTGGCCAGGTGGTTGGCCAGGTGCACCTTCAACTCGAAACCGGCGTGATCGGATCCCAGGTAGACGCGCATACCGCGCAGTCTCTCAGGCCGTGCTCTCCGACGACGCGCGGGCGGCGTCGGAGAGCCGGGTTCGTCACACGGTCGGGTGCGGGACCGCTCAGCGCGGCAGCTCGGCGACGACCAGACCGCCGCGCGCCTTCGGGGTGAACCAGGTGCTCTTGCGGGGCATCTTCTCCCGGGCGAGGTTTACCGCGACGAAGTCCGCCACGGTCACCGGCGCGATCAGGACCGCCAACTCGGCCCGTCCGGCATCGACCTCACCGGTGAGCCAGCTCGCCGGGTAGTCGCCGCCGACGTAGGTGATCCGCTTGTCGCCCGGGTCCAGACCGAGCGCGTCGCGCAGCAGCAGCCGCTCGACCAGGGCGTGGTCCAGGTTCTCCAGGTCGCCGGCCGCCGTGGCGGGCAGGCGCACCGCGTACCCCTGGTCGCCGAGGCGGAGGTGCACGGTGCCGCCGGCCGCCGGGACCTCGACCGGGCCGTCGATCGGCGCGACCTCGGCGCCCGCCGCCCGCAGCCGGTCGAGCAGCTCGGCCGGTGTGGTGGTCAGCTCGCTGACCAGCCGGTTGTAGGGCTGGATGGCGACCGACGCGGGCGTGGTGACCACGGCCAGGAAGCGCGGCAGCCCGCCGGTCTGTGCGGCCAGGCTGCGGTGGTTACCGTCGGCGACGACCAGCTCCCCACCACCGGCGAGAGCGGTGAGCGTGGCCTGCTCCGGGCCGGGGCCGAGCAGCCAGATGGCATGGGTGCGGCCCGCCTGGTCGGTGTCCGTCGCGGCGGGCGCGCCGGCCGTCTCGGTCGCCGCCGCGAGCGCGGCGTGCAGCTCGTCGCCGCGCCCGGTCTGCAACAGGAGTACGGGTGAGAGCAGGTGACCAAGCGCCTCGGCCAACGCCACCCGCTCGCGCACCTTGGCGATGAAGACGTCCTCGTTGCGGATGACCAGACCGGGCTCGTCGGCCCGGGTGGAGATCTGGTCGGTGTCCACCATCGCGAACAGCCCGTACGCCGACTCCTCGCCGGGCGCGCTGATCCGGTAGAGCACGACCACCTGCTCGGCGGGTGTGTAGCTGCCGTCGGCCTTCGCCTCGGCGAGGCGGGCCACCGCGTCCGGCAGCGCGTCGAGGAACGACGTGCCCAGACTCTGTGGGGCGCGATGCGGCATCTCGATGCCGAGAGCACTGTGCGGGTTCGCCTCGATGATCGCGGTGATCTCCGCGTCGTCGGCGAACTCGTCGTAGTTTTGCGCGCCGGTGCCACCAGTGGTGACCCACGCCCGGGAGATCGGATGCACGACGGTCATGCCCACTGACGCTACCGGCGGCGGTGTCGCCACCGACGGGGACCCGCGCGGGGGTCCACCAGATGAAAGCGCCGAGCCGGTCAGCTGGCGCGGTCGGAGGCGCCCCGGCGGTGCCTGCCTGCCGCCGGTCCGGCGTTGCCCCGTCGACCGATCGCGGCCGGCCCGGTGTTCACGGCGCGGCGGGGCGACGCGGGCGGCCCCGGTACCGGACGGTCGGGAGGCGGGGACGGCACGGGACGCGGGCTCAACGGCGGCGTCGGCACCGGACGCGGAGCGGTGGGTGCCGGCGGGGGCGGCGCGGGTTCGGCCGGTGCGGCAGCCGACGGCAGGACCGGAGCCGACGCCACGGCGGCAGCCACCGCCGCGACCGGCGGTAGCGGCGCAACCGGCGGTAGCGGCTCGAGCGCCGGTGCCACCGGTGGCGCGGAACCGGCAAGCGGTGCCGCGGGCTCGACCGGGGTCAGCCGTGAGGTCACCGGAACCCGGGCCACGCCGACCACGATGGGCGGCGCGAGCAGATCCACCATGTGGGCGGGAAGGTCGGGGCGGACCGCCGGCCAGCGGGAGTCGTCGACCGACCAGTAGGCCGCGCCGGGAGTCTCGATCACCCCCGGTCGGGTCAGTTGATCGTCACCGGACGCACGGTGCTTGGCCATCGGGAATGCCTCCACGAACTGCGGGGTGCGGCCCTGCGGGTCGCTGCGGCGGACATGCAGGCCAACGACGCGGGCAGTCTCCCGGTGACGGGGCGGGCACCGCCGACCCACGACACGCCGAGCGAACGTGCGTGGCGCCGTGCCGTCGGGACGACCGCCCTGCCAACGCCGGGCGTTGACAGGGCAGCCCTCCGCAGCTCAGTCGAAGATCGGGCTCTGCTCGCGGGTGCGCTTGAGCTCGTAGAAGCCCGGGGTGCCGGCGACCAGCAGGACGCCGTCCCAGAGTCGCCCGGCGGCCTCCCCCTTCGGGGCCGGGGTGATCACCGGGCCGAAGAACGCGACCGGCGTGCCGTCCGGGCCGGGCGCGTGGACGACCGGAGTGCCGACGTCCTGCCCGACCGGGCGCATGCCGGCCTCGTGGCTGGCCCGCAGCGCCTCGTCGTAGTCGGTGCTCTCGGCGGCCGCCGCCAGCGCCGGGTCCAGGCCGGCCTCGGTCAGCGCGGCGACGTAGAGCTCGTGGCGCCGCTCCTCCTTGCCGAGGTGGATCCGGGTGCCGAGCGCGGTGTAGAGCGGACGCAGGGCGTCGTTGCCGTACCGCTGCTCGGCGGCGATGCAGACCCGCACCGGCCCCCAGGCGGTCTTCAGGAACTCCTTGTAGTCCTCGGACAACTCGTCCCGGCCGTCGTTGAGCACGGACAGGCTCATCACGTGGAAGCGGATGTCCACGGCACGGATCTGCTCGACCTCGAGCAGCCAGCGGGACGTGATCCAGGCCCACGGGCAGGCCGGGTCGAACCACATGTCGGCGGTGACACGTTCGGTCACGGTGAGATCCCTTCGCAACGGGGGCGCCGGCGGCGGTCGGCGTCTCAGGAGAATCTTCACCCCGAAGCGCATCGACCGGCACTCGAATGAGAGCGTGACCTCGGCCACCGGGACGGGGCCTTCATGGAAGACTCGAATCGAGCCGGCCGTCACGAGCGGTAGGCGAACGGGCGCCGCCGGGCGTACGGCGAGATGTGGGATGGAGAGAAACAGTGCCGGGAGTGCGCAACCTGACGCAGGTCGAGGCGACCGAGCGGGCCCGCCTGCTCAACGTGACGGGGTATGACATCAGTCTGGACCTGTCGAGCGCCGTGCTGGCGGCCGACGGCCGCACGTTCCGGTCGACGACCGAGGTCCGGTTCCGTTGCAGCGAGCCCGGCGCGAGCACGTTCATCGAGCTGGCGGCCGAGTCGGTGCGGTCCGCGACGCTGAACGGCACGCCCGTCGACCTCTCCGACTGGTCGGCCGAGAAGGGTCTGGTCCTGTCCGTGCTGGCCAGCGACAACACCCTGGTCGTCGAGGCCGACTTCAGTTACTCCAACAGCGGGCAGGGACTGCACCGGACGGTCGACCCGGTGGACGGCGAGACGTACCTGTACAGCCAGTTCGAGACGGCCGACGCGCAGCGGGTGTTCGCCTGCTTCGACCAGCCCGACCTGAAGAGCGTCTACACCTGGCACGCCACCGTGCCGGCGCACTGGCGGGCGGTGTCCAACATGCCGGTGCAGCGCGAGGAGCCCGCGGGTGAAGGGCTCAAGACGCTGCACTTCGCCGAGTCGCCCCGGATGAGCGCCTACATCACGGCCCTGTGCGCCGGGCCGTACCACGAGGTGCGCGACAGTCACGACGGCATCGACCTGGGGGCGTTCTGCCGGGCGTCGATGGCGCAGTACCTGGACACCGACGACCTGTTCCTGATCACCAAGCAGGGCTTCGACTTCTTCCACGAGAAGTTCGGCGTGCGCTACCCGCTGCCGAAGTACGACCAGCTCTGGGTGCCCGACTTCAACGCCGGCGCGATGGAGAACTTCGGCTGCGTGACGCACGCCGAGTCGCACTACCTGTTCCGCTCGCAGGTCACCGACTTCGAATACGAGCAGCGGGCCAACACGATCCTGCACGAGCTGGCCCACATGTGGTTCGGCGACCTGGTCACCATGCGCTGGTGGAACGACCTGTGGCTCAACGAGTCCTTCGCCGAGTGGGCCAGCCACTGGTGCAACACCAACGCCACCCGGTTCACCGAGGCGTGGACGACGTTCCTGTCCATCCGGAAGAACTGGGGCTACCGGCAGGACCAGCTCTCCTCCACGCACCCGGTCTACACCGAGATGCCGGACATGGAGGCCGTCGAGGTCAACTTCGACGGCATCACCTACGCCAAGGGCGCGAGCGTGCTCAAGCAGCTCGTCGCGTACGTGGGTGAGGAGCCGTTCGTCGCCGGCCTGCGGGCCTACTTCGGCAAGCACGCCTGGGGCAACGCCACCTTCGACGACCTGCTCACCGAGTTGGAGGCCGCGTCCGGCCGGGAGCTGCGCAAGTTCGCCGCGCAGTGGTTGGAGACCGCGCAGGTCAACACGCTGCGACCGGAGGTGACCATCGGCGCGGACGGCACCTACGAGCAGGTGGCGGTCCTGCAGGAGGCACCGACCGCGTACCCGACGCTGCGCACGCACCGGATCGGCGTGGGCCTGTACGACCTGGCCGACGGGCGGCTGGTGCGCCGCGAGCGGTACGAGGTGGACGTGACCGGCGAGCGGACGGACCTCGCCGAGCTGCGCGGCGTCCGGGCCGCCGACGTGCTGCTGCTCAACGACGACGACCTGAGCTACACCAAGCTGCGCCTCGACGATCGCTCGATGGCGACCGTGGTGCAGCACATCGGTGGCTTCGAGTCGTCGCTGGCGCGGGCGCTCTGCTGGACCGCGGCCTGGGACATGATCCGCGACGCGGAGCTGTCCGCCCGCGACTACGTGGCGCTCGCGCTGAGTGGGCTGCCCGCCGAGACCGACATCAATCTGGTCACCGCGACCCTGCGGCAGGCGACCACCGCGCTCACCCTCTACGCCGACCCGGCCTGGGCGCCGACCGGCTGGGCCGATCTGGCCCGTACCGCCCGGGACGCGCTCGCCGCCGCCGAACCCGGCAGCGGGTTCCAGCTGGCCTGGGCCCGTGCGTTCACCTCGGCGGCCCGCTCCGACGAGGACCTGGCCACGCTGCGCGGCTGGCTGGACGGCACGGGTGCGCCGGCCGGGTTGACCGTGGACACCGAGCTGCGCTGGTCGGTCCTCGCCGCGCTGGTGGCCAACGGCGCCGCCGGCGCCGCCGAGATCGAGGCGGAACTGGCCGGTGACCGCACCGCCAGTGGCGAACGGGAGGCGGCGTACGCGCACGCGCTGGTGCCGACGGAGGAGAACAAGGCAGCCGTGTGGGCGCTGCTGACCGGCCCCGACGCGCTGCCCAACTGGCGGCACCGGGCGCTGTTGCAGGGCCTCGCCCACCCGGCGCAGGTGGAGCTGATCACCCCGTACCGGGAGAAGTACTTCGCGGCGATCGGCCAGGTGTGGGCCACCCGGGACAGCGAGCCGGCACAGGAGTTCGTGCAGCTGGCGTACCCGGTCTACCTGGTGGAGGACGAGACGGTGGCGGCCACCGACGCGTGGCTGGCCGGCGACGGGCATCCCGGCCCGCTGCGCCGGCTGGTCGCCGAGGGCCGCGACGGCGTGGTGCGGGCACTCAAGGCCCGCGCGAAGGACGCGCCACAGAGCTGACCAGGGAGTACGCGGCCCGGTGCCGGCGTGGACGCGAGTCCTCGCCAGCACCGGGCCATCACCTCGGAAGATCGTGCTCGAACACGGAAACAGGGGCCTCAGCCGCAGCCGAGGCCCCTGTTTCCTGGATCGAGCACGATCTAGCTAGCGGGCGTGCGCGTCGTACCTACGTGGGAGGGCTCAGCCCTTGCCGGCGTGGCTGGCGAGCTGGTCGAGGCCGTTGATGATGCCGCCGGCCAGGTCGCCGCCGCTGAACGCACCCGCCATGGAGAGCGCGGCCAGTTTGGCGTACGTGTCGGGGATGCGCTTGCGCGCGTAGCGCCCGGTGATGATCTCCAGCTGGCGCTGGTTGGGCGACACCGCGATCAGCACCGACTTGTCGGGGTCGGCGAGCTGGCGGTGCAGCCGCTGGGCGTGCTCCCGGATCGGCTCGTCGAGACCGCCGACGAAGACCGAGAAGACCAGGCCGGTGCCCCTGTCGGCCAGGCGCAGCGCCTCGTCGATGCGCAGCAGCTGGCGGGTCGAGAAGGGCCCGTCCAGCACCTCGGGCGGATTTTCCGTCCCGGTCTGCTTCTCACCAACGGTCACTTGCGCCTCCGGTTCCACCGGCCGGCGCGTCGACGCTGGCCTGCTCAAGCTTGTGGCTGGTCAGCGCGGGCGCCTGCGCCCCCGCCGTCAGCGCGGTGCCGGCCGAGTCGGCCAGCTGCTCCGGACGGCCCAGGAACCAGACCGGAGTGAAGTCGAAGGGCCGGCCCGGCCGGTAGCGCTTCGCGCCACCGCCACCGCCGGTGGCACCCCCACGGCTACCGGCGTACGACAGGCCGGCGATGACCAGGACCGCGGCCAACGGGATGCCGACGAAGACCAGCAACGTCTCGGTAACAGACAATCCCAACGCCCCCAGGCGGAAGAAGGACGACCTCGAACAACCGGGTCGGATGGACGATCATGATGCCGACCACCCGACTCCGTCACCATTCACGTTAGCGGAGTCGACGGCCCGCCAGATTGCGGGGTGCCGATCCCATCCGTCACTGGAGTTCTCCAGTTGCGCAGCCGTCGCGATGAGCCGCGCGTCGTCGCCGTACCGGCCGGTCAACAGCACCCCGACGGGTAGGCCGTCGGTCGTGGTGCCCACCGGCAGGGACACGGAGGGATCGCCGGTGACGTTGAAGATGGCACAGTACGGCGAGAAGCGGCGTTGCCTGTCGAAATCGGCCGCCGGGTCACCGTCGGCGGTGAACCAGCCGACGGGTGCCTGCGGGGCCGCGAGGGTGGGGCAGAGCAGCAGGTCGCAGCCGGCGGTGCGACGGGCACCCAGCCGGACCTGTGCCTGCAACTCCCCGAGGGTGGCGGCCAGGGTGCCGGCGGAGATCTCGGCGCCACGGGCCCGCAGCAACCGGGTCAGCGGCAGCAGCTCCGCCTCCCGCTGGGGCGGCACCGGAGTGAGCGCCAGCACGTACCAGAGGATCTCGAACAGCGGCCACGCCGCCGGCCCGAGCGGCGGTGCCACCTCGACCACCTCGTGGCCGGCCGCGGTGAGCAGCGCGGCGGCCTGGTCCACGGCGGCCACGCAGTCGGGGTGCACCGGCTCGTCGGCGAGCATCGGCGTGGTGAACCGGCCGATTCGCAGCGGGCCGGGATCGGCGCGGCGCGCGGCGGCCAGGTAGCCGCCCGGCGGCGCGGTTGGCGGCAGGTAGGGCTCGCCGGGGACCGGCACCGCCATGACGTCGAGCAGCGCGGCGACGTCGGTGACGGTCCGCCCGAGCGGGCCGCTGGTGGGCAGGCCGAACGCGCCGGAGCCGATCGGCCCGCCGGAGACGAGGCCACGGCTCGGCTTGTAGCCGACGAGGCCGCAGAGCGCCGCCGGGATGCGCAGCGAGCCGCCGCCGTCGGACCCCTGGGCGACCGGGACCAGCCCGGCCGCGACCGCCGCCGCCGCGCCACCGCTGGACCCACCGGCGGTGTACGCCAGTTGCCACGGATTGCGGGCCGGTGGCGCGACCCGGCCCTCCGAGTAGAGCGAGCAGCCCAACTCGGAGGTGGTGGTCTTGCCGAGGCTGACCAGGCCGGCGGCCTTGATGAACCGGACCACGTCGGCGTCGACCGGCGGCACGAAGTCGACGAACGCGGCCGAACCGAAGGTGGTACGGATCCCGGCGGTGAGGGTCAGGTCCTTGATCGCGGTCGGCACACCGTGCAGCGGGCCACGCGCCTCGGTCGGCACGGCGTCGGCGGCGCGTGCGGCCTGCCGGGCGAGCTCCGGTGTGACGGTGACGAACGCGCCCACGGTGTCGCCGAGCGCCGCCACCCGGCTCAGGGCATGCTCGACCAGGTCGACGCTGGACAGCTCGCCGCGGGTGATCGCGGCGGCCTGCTCCAGCGCGGTCAGGTCGTGCGGCTCGGCCATCCCGTCATCCTGCCCTGCTCGGACCAGCGATGACGCTCCGACACGGCGTCGGCGTCCCTCCCGCTCGGGCCGTCGGTGCCAGAGACGTTCAGCCGTGCAGGAAGCGCAGCGCGTTGCCGCCGAGGAGTTTGTCGCGTTGGTCGTCGGTGAGGAAGTCGGCCGCGTGGACCACCGCGCCGGCCGGGCGTTCGCCCAACGGGTACGGGTAGTCGCTGCCGACCAGCACCCGGTCCTCCCCCATCGTGTCGACAAGCAGCCGCAGGGCGGGCGGCGCGAAGACCACCGAGTCGACGCTGAACCGGTCGACGTAGCTGCTGGGCGGCGCGGCGGACGCGCCACGGACGAGGTCGCCCCGGCGGTGCCAGGCGTTGTCGGCGCGGCCGAGCCAGAACGGGAAGCTGCCACCACCGTGCGCGAAGCAGATCCGCAACGTCTCCGGTACCCGGTCGAAGACACCGCCCAGGATCATCGCCAGCACGGACAGGTGCGTCTCGGCGGGCATCCCGGTGAGCCAGCGGGCCATCCAGCGGTCCAGGCGGGGACCGCCCGGCATGTCCCACGGGTGGACGAAGACGGGCGCGCCCACCTCGGCGCAGTGTTGCAGGAAGGTGACCACCCCCGCGTCGTCCAGGTCCCGGTCGCCGACGTGGTTGCCGATCTCCACGCCCACGTGCCCGGCGGCGAGGCTGCGGTCCAACTCGGCGCAGGCGGCGTCCGGGTCCTGGAGCGGCACCTGGCAGAACGGCACCAGTCGGTCGCCTCCGGCCGCGGTGACCTCCAGGGTCAGGTCGTTGAAGATCCGGGCGACCTTCACCGCCTGGTCGGCCGGACGGTCGTAGCTGAAGAAGACCGGCGTCGGCGAGACCACCTGCACGGCCACGCCGTCGGCGTCCATGTCGGCCAGTCGGCGTGCCGCGTCCCAGCACTCGGCGCCGACCGGGCGAAACTCCGTCTCGCCCACCATGACCATGGCAGCGCGTTCGGAGTCGACCCGCAACCAGGGCCAATCGGACCCGCCGCACGCCGCGCCGAGGTCCGGCCAACCCTTCGGTACGACGTGCGTGTGCACGTCGACGACGCCTGCGGGCATCAGCCCTTGCCCGGGTGCAGGGTGCCGCAGTTGGCGCAGGTGCGGGCCTGCTCGTCGGCGTAGAACGCCTGGAACACCGGCGGCAGATCGGCGGCGATGTCGCGGACCTGCAACTCCACCTCGTGCACCTTGTTTCCGCACTCCGGGCAGTACCACTGGAAGGTCTCCAGGGTGCCCTCCTCGCGGACCCGCTCGACGACCATGCCGATCGAGCCGGCCTCCGGGCGCTGCGGCGAGTGCGGGGTGTTGCGCGGCAGCATCCACATCTGACCCTCGCGCACGTGCACCGTACGCGGCCCCTGCGGGGTCATCAGGTTGATGTGCATGTTGCCCTTGACCTGGTAGAAGAACTCCTCGTACGGGTCCACGTGGAAGTCGGTGCGCTGGTTGGGCCCGCCCACCACCATCACGATGAAGTCGTCCCCGCCGGGGAACATCTCCTTGTTGCCCACCGGCGGCTTCAGCAGGTGCTGGTTGTCAGCGATCCACCCGGGAAAGCTGAACGGTTCGGCGATCTCACTCACGACTGACCTCCCGAGGGAAGAAGGGCCACGGCCTGGATCTCGATGAGCAGGTGCGGGTGGGGCAACTGGTGCACGGCCACCGTGGTGCGGGTCGGCCCGGACGCGTCGAAGAACTCCGCCCACACCTCGTTGTAGCCACCGAAGTCGTTCATGTTGACCAGGTACGACGTCACCTGGACGAGGTCGGTGAGGTCCGCGCCGACCGAGCGCAGCAGGTCCCGCACGTTCTCGATGACGGCCCGGGTCTGCACCCGGATGTCGAGGTTGGTCGTGCCGAACTCGTCCACCGACACACCGGCGAAGCTGTTGTCCGGCCGTCGCGACGACGTACCGGAGACGAAGACGAACCCACCCGCCACCTTGACGTGCGGAAAAGCCCCCCGCGGCACAGCCTTTCCGGCCACCACCCGCGCGACGCCGCTCATGACCACCCACCCCCAGGCACCGCCGCGCGGACCCCAACCAGGTCAGGGGTTCCGGGCAGCCCGACCGGCGCAGGGATCAAGCCTGACCGCCCGGAGCCGGTCGGGCTGCCCGGAACCCCCACGGCCGCACTCACGAGGACACCCGCAAAGACGCCGTGCCGAGCTTCTCCACGACGGCGCGGACGTGGGCGCCGGGACGCAGCGGCACGGCAGCGGTCGCGGCACCGGCCAGGAACACCCACCCGGACTCCAGCCGCACACCGTGCCGGCCGGCAAGCCGGATGCCCTCGTCGAGCGCCCGGCGCGGATCGCCGAGGATCGCCGCCGTCGAACCGACCTGCGCCACCCGCCCGTCGATCTCCAGCAGCACGCCCAGGTTGTCCAGACCCGCCGGCACCGGCGACCAAGGCCCGATCACGAACGCGGCGGCCGAGGTGTTGTCGGCGATCACGTCCGGGAGTGCGAAGCGGAAGTCCGCGTACCGGGAGTCGATCAGCTCGATGGCCGGCGCGACCGCGCGGACGGCAGTGGCGAAGTCGCCGACCGGCTCGCCCGGCTCGGGCAGCCGGTCCAGCAGGAACGCCACCTCCGGCTCGACCCGGGGATGGATGTACGCGGACGGGTCCACGGCACCGCCGTCGGGCACCCGCATCGCGTTGGTGAGCCGTCCCCAGATCACCTCGTCCACGCCGACCTGAGCCATCTTCGCCCTGCTGGTCAGCCCCATCTTCAGCCCGACCAGCCGCTCACCGGCGTCCAGCCGGCGTTGGAGCAGCGCGGCCTGCACGCCGTACGCGGTGTCCACGTCGAGGCCGGTCTCGGCGGCGAGCTGCGGGATCGCGGTGGCCGTGGCCGCTGCCACGCCCAGCTTCTCGGCGATCCCCGTGATGTCTACGCCGATCATGCTGCGCCACCTTCCGTGCCGGCCAGGTCGAGTGCGACGTCGACGATCATGTCCTCCTGGCCGCCGACCATCCGACGCCGGCCCAGCTCGACCAGGATCGAGCGGACGTCCACGCCGTACTTGGCGGAGGCCCGTTCGGCGTGCCGCAGGAAGCTGGAATACACCCCCGCGTACCCCAGGGAGAGCGTCTCGCGGTCCACCTGGACCGGCCGGTCCTGGAGCGGGCGCACGATGTCGTCGGCGGCGTCCATCAGCGCGAACACGTCGCAGCCGTGCTTCCAGCCGTGCAGTTCGGCGACCGCCACGAACACCTCCAGCGGCGCGTTGCCGGCACCCGCGCCCATGCCGGCCAGGGAGGCGTCGACGCGGACGGTCCGGCCGTGCGGCGCGTCCGGGCCGGCCGGCCCGGAGCCGGTGACCCGGCCGTGCTCGACGGCGAGCACGCTGTTGGCCACTCCGAGCGAGAGATTGTGGTGCGCGTGGATGCCGATCTGCGTCTCCGGTGCCAGGACCTGCCGGTACGCGTCGACGCGTTGCGCCACGTCGGACATCAGCAGCCGACCGCCGGAGTCGGTGACGTAGACGCAGTGCGCCCCGTACGACTCCATGAGCTTGGCCTGCCCGGCGAGCCCGGCCGCATCGAACATGTGCGACATCATCAGGAACCCGGCGACGTCCATGCCGTTCTCCCGGGCCCAGGAGATGTGCTGGGCGGAGATGTCCGCCTCGGTGCAGTGGGTGGCGATCCGGACGCTTGTCACCCCGAGCGCCTTCGCGGCCTTCAGGTCGGCGATCGTGCCGATGCCCGGCAGCAGCAGGGTGGTCAGCTTCGCCGTGGTCAGCACCTCGGCGGCCGCGGAGATCCACTCGGCGTCGCTGGCCGCGCCGTGGCCGTAGTTGACGCTGGAGCCGGCGAGCCCGTCACCGTGTGCCACCTCGATGGCGTCCACCCCGGCGGCGTCCAGCGCGGCGGCGATGGTGCGTACCTGATCGACGGTGTACTGGTGGGCGATGGCGTGCATGCCGTCGCGCAGCGTCACGTCCTGGATGTACAGGTCGGTCATCGCGCGGCCACCTCCGACGATCGCAGGGCGACCAGCCGTTCCGCGGTACGCAGCGCGGCGGAGGTCATGATGTCCAGGTTGCCGGCGTACGCCGGTAGGTAGTGCCCGGCTCCGGAGACCTCCAGGAAGACCGACACCTGCAACGCGGTCAGCTGCCGCCCGAGCGTCGGCACGTACGCCCGCACCCGGTCGAACTGCACGTCCTGCTTGAGCCGGTAGCCGGGAACGTACTCCTGCACGGCCGTCACCATGTCCGCGACCGAGGCGGCGATGGCGGCGGTGTCGGCGTCAGCGTCCGGGCAGAGGCAGTAGACGGTGTCGCGCATCAGCAACGGCGGGTCCGCCGGGTTCAGCACGATGATCGCCTTGCCCCGCTCGGCCCCGCCCACCACCTCGATGGCCCGGGCCGTGGTCTCGGTGAACTCGTCGATGTTGGCCCGGGTGCCCGGACCGGCCGACTTCGACGCGATCGAGGCGACGATCTCCCCGTACGCCACCGGGGTGACCCGGCGCACCGCGGCGACGATCGGCACTGTCGCCTGCCCGCCGCAGGTCACCATGTTGACGTTCGACTCGTGCAGGTGCTCGTCGAGGTTGACCGGCGGCACCACGTACGGGCCGAGCGCGGCCGGGGTCAGGTCCACCACGGTGCGGCCGTGTGCGCGCAGCACCTCGTCGTGGCGTCGGTGCGCGCCGGCCGAGGTGGCGTCGAACACCAGCTCGACGTCGGCGAACTCGGGCATCGCCACGAGCCCGTCCACACCGTCGGCGGTGGTGGCCACGCCGAGCCGGCGGGCGCGCGCCAGCCCGTCGGAGGCCGGGTCGATGCCGGCCATCGCCACCATCCGCAGGCTGTCACTCAGCCGGAGAACCTTGATCATCAGGTCGGTGCCGATGTTGCCGGAACCGAGCACCGCCACACCGACGCTCACGCTGACTCCCCTCGGCTGAAACAGGTCCGCACCGAGCCGAGCCCGGAGATCCGCGCCTCGTACGCGGCTCCCGGGGTGACCGGCACCATGGGGCCGAGCGCCCCGGAGAGCACCACGTCCCCGGCGCGCAGCGGGTCACCGGCGCGAGCGAGCGTGCTGGCCAACCAGTGCAGGGCGTGCAGTGGGTTGCCCAGGCAGGCCGCGCCGGCGCCGACCGAGACCGGCTCGCCGGCGTGTTCCAGCACCATTCCGCACAGCCGCAGGTCGACGTCGGCGAGTCGGCGGGGCGTGGTGCCGAGCACGAACAGCCCGCTGGAAGCGTTGTCCGCGACGGTGTCCACGATGGAGATGTCCCAGCCGGCGATCCGCGAGTCGACGATCTCGATGGCCGGCAGCACGTGGTCCACCGCGCGGATCAGGTCGACGGTGGTGATCTGCGGGTCGGCGAGATCCTTGTCGAGCACAAACGCGATCTCCGCCTCGACCCGGGGCTGGAGCAGCCGGTCGATCGGCACCTCGACGCCGTCGCCGACCGCCATCGCGTCGGTCAGCAGGCCGAAGTCCGGCTGGAACACCCCGAAGGTCTCCTGCACCGCCCGGGAGGTCAGCCCGATCTTGGCGCCGACCCGGCGTTCGCCACGGCCCTGCCAGGCCCGCGTGTGGAGCTGCTGCACCCGGTACGCGGACTCGACGTCGCCCTCCGGCAGCAGCCGCCCGCGCAGCGGTGGGCAGGGCTTGCCGGTGCTGCGCGCCTCGGCCAGCTCCCGGTTGGCGGCCTCGATGTCAGCTTCCATGCCCGCTCCCTCGCCTTGGCTCACGACAGGTCCACGCAGACGTTCGTCAGTTCGGAGTAGAAGTTCAACGAGTGCACGCCACCCTCCCGGCCGATGCCGGAGGCCTTCACCCCGCCGAACGGGGTTCGCAGATCACGCAGGAACCAGGTGTTGACCCAGACGATGCCGGCGTCCAGCCGGGCGCCGGCCCGGTGCGCGACGCCCACGTCCCGGGTCCACACGGTCGCCGCCAGGCCGTACTCGGTGCCGTTGGCGAGCGCATACGCCTCGTCCTCGGTGTCGAACGGCGCGACGTGCACCACCGGCCCGAAGATCTCCTCCCGGTTGGTGCGGGCGTCCGGGCCGAGGCCGGCGAG
This sequence comes from Micromonospora sp. NPDC085948, assembly GCF_040686315.1. NCBI lineage: Bacteria > Bacillati > Actinomycetota > Actinomycetes > Micromonosporales > Micromonosporaceae > Micromonospora > Micromonospora sp. NPDC085948. Next base: position 28,271 of record NZ_JBFBJW010000001.1, read on the forward strand.
CACCGTCGGTTGCACGTACGACCCGCCGTCACGGGCGTCACCGAAGGTGGGCGTACCGCCACCGGTGAGCACCTCGGCGCCCTCGGAGCGGGCCAGCTCGTACGCGCCGAGCACCTTCGCCCGGTGCTGGTGGGAGATCAGCGGCATGGTGGCGGTGGCCTCGTCGGTCGGCCACCCGTACGCCAGCTCGCCGGCCCGCTTCGCCAGCCGCGCGGTGAACTCCTCGAAGACCGGGCGCTGCACGTAGATGCGTTCGGTGCAGAGGCACACCTGCCCGCCGTTGGTGAAGCTGGACCGCACCGAGCCGGCCACTGCGGCGTCCAGGTCGGCGTCCGCGAAGACCAGGCCGGCGTTCTTGCCGCCCAGCTCGAAGCTGACCGCCTTCACGCCGTCGGCGGCGGCCCGCATGATCGCGCCGCCGGTGGCCGACTCGCCGGTGAAGGTGATGGCGTCGACGCCCGGATGCCGGGTGAGGAACTCGCCGGCCGAGTCCGGTCCGAAGCCGTGCACCAGGTTGAACACCCCCGCCGGTACGCCCGCGGCGGCCATCACCTCGGCGAGCACCGTCGCCGAGGCGGGCGTCTCCTCGCTGGGCTTGACCACCACGGCGTTGCCACAGGCCAGCGCCGGGGCGACCTTCCAGGTGAGCAGCAGCAGCGGCAGGTTCCACGGCACGATGACCGCGACCACGCCGACCGGCTTGCGCAGCGCGTAGTTGAGCGCCCGGCCACCGGTCGGGGTGACCGTGGTGAACGACTCGGTGGGCGCGGTCGCCACGATCTCCGCGAACGCCCGGAAGTTCGCCGCGCCGCGCGGAATGTCCAGCGTGCGGGCCTGGGCGATGGACTTGCCGGTGTCGGCGACCTCGGCGGTGACCAGATCGTCGAAGCGGCGCTCCAACTCGTCGGCGACCCGGCGCAGCACCTCGGCGCGTTCCCGTTCGCCCATCCGACCCCACGGCCCGCGCAGCGCCGCGCGGGCGGCGGCCACCGCGTCGTCCACCGTGGACCGCGACGCCTCGTCCACCTCGAAGACCGGCTCCCCGGTCACCGGGCTGGCCTTGGCGAACGTCGACCCGCCGTCGACGAACTCGCCGCCGACGAAGTTACGCAACCGCTGCGGCCCGGCCGGCGGGTGGCCGGCCATCAGTCGTGCATCCCAGTTGGCGGTCATCCGCGCCTCCCTCGACCGAGTGTCGCGCCGAGCAGCAGCAACGCGGCCCCGCCGACGACCGCGCCGAGCACCCGATGCTGCCGGCGCACCCGGCGGCGCACCTCCGCGTACGGGGTGGTGGAGAAGGACACCAGCTCGTACTGGGAAACGTACCGGCCGGGCAGGGCCCGTTCCAGGGCGTGCTCGATCCTGCGGCGGAGCTGGAAGACCGGGGAGGCAACCCGGTCCCGCATCTCCACGAAGTTGGTGAGCGCCATCGTGGCGATGGCCTCGGCGTTCTCCTGGCGGCGTCGCTGGAACAGCGGCAGCGCCGCCAACCAGTCGTCGGCGCACTCGTCCAGGCAGCGGTCCAACTCGACCACGTCCTCGAACGCGCAGTTGGCGCCCTGACCGTAGAACGGCACGATCGCGTGCGCCGCGTCACCCAGCAGTCCCACCTTGCCGAAGACCTGCCACGGGGCGCAGCGGACCGTGCCGAGCACGCCCACCGGGTTGTGCTGGTAGTCGTCGATGAGGTTCGGCGCCAACGGGATGACATCCGGGTAGTGCGTGGCGAAGTGCTCCTCGATCGACGCCGGACTGTCCAGCGCCGCGAAGCTCCCGTCGCCCTCGTTGGGCCAGAACAGCGTGCAGGTGAAGGAGCGGTCCGGGTTGGGCAGCGCGATCATCATCGAGGTGCCGCGCGGCCAGATGTGCAGCGCGTCCGGATCGAGCGCGAAGTCCCCGCCCAGCGGCGGGATCGTCAGCTCCTTGTAGCCGTAGTCGAGGAAGTCCACGCTCTCGTCCAGCAGCCCGTGGCTGAGCAGTTGCCCGCGTACCGCGGAGCCGGCGCCGTCGGCGCCCAGCACGACCGACGCCTTCGCGGCGACCGTGCCCTGCGGGGTGTCGAAGCTCAGGGTTCCGTCGATCGGGTCGAGCGCGACCAGCCGGTGGTCGAAGACGACCCGCACCCCGGGCAGCGCGGCGGCCTCGTCCAGCAGGGCGTTGTTCAGCGCACCCCGGCTGATCGAGTTGATCGCCCGGTCCCCGGCCGCGCTGTACGACTGGAACTGCTGCTCACCCTCGACCGGGTGGATCATCCGGCCGCGCATCGGCAGCGCGTCGGTCAGCACCTGCTCGGCCAGCCCGATCCGGCGCAACGCGTCCAGCCCACGCTCGGAGAGCGCCAGGTTGATCGAGCGACCGCGCTCGGCCGTACCGGCCCGCGGGTCGGAGCGGCGCTCGTAGAGAGCCACCGGGTAGCCGCGCCGGGCCAGGAAGCAGGCGGCCAGGCAGCCGGCCAGCCCGGCACCGATGACCGCGATCTCGTCCCGTCGTGCGGTCATGGGTTGACCTCCCCCACCGTCGCCGCCAGCGCGGCGGCGGCCCGCCAGCAGTCGTGGTACGTCGAGTAGAGCGGCACCGGGGCGAACCGGACGACGTCCGGCTCCCGGGCGTCGGCGATGACGCCGTGCTCGTACCGCAGGCGTTTGGTCAGCTCGGCGGCGCTGCCGGCGCCGATGCGGACCGAGAGTTGGCTACCTCGCCGGGCCGGGTCGCGCGGGGTGATCACGCGCAGCGGCCGGTCGGCGACGACCTCGTCCAGCAGGGTCTCCAGCCAGCCGGTGAGGCGAAGGCTGCGGGCGCGCAGCGCGGTCATCCCGACCGCGTCGAACAGCTCCAGCGAGGTGCGCACCGGACCCATCGCGAAGATCGGCGGGTTGGAGATCTGCCAGGCCTCCACAGTGGCCGGCGGCCGGGACACCGGGGTCATCTCGAACCGGGTGGCCGCCGCGGTGCTCCACCAGCCCTCGAAGCGGGGCAGGCTCTCGTCGCCGAGGTGCCGCTCGTGCACGAAGACGCCGGCCAGGGCACCCGGGCCGGAGTTCAGGTACTTGTAGGAGCACCAGGCCGCGAAGTCGACGTCCCAGTCGTGCAGGGCCAGCGGCACGTTGCCGACCGCGTGGGCCAGGTCCCAGCCGACCACCGCGCCGGCGGCCCGGCCGGCGGCCGTGATCGCCGGGATGTCCAACAACTCGCCGGTCAGGTAGTTGACGCCGCCGAGCAGCACCAGCGCCACCCGGTCGCCCTCGGCGGCCAGGTAGGCGGTCACGTCCTCGGTGCGCAGCGCGTCCTCGCCGGGGCGCGGGCGTAACCGGACCACTGCGTCGTCCGGGTCGAGGCCGTGGAAGCGGGCCTGGCTGCGCACCGCGTAGCTGTCCGAGGGGAACGCGGCGTCCTCGATGACGATGCGGGTGCGGGCGCCGGCCGGGCGGTAGAAACTCACCATCAGCAGGTGCAGGTTGACCGTGAGCGAGTTCATCACCACGGTCTCCGCGGGCCGGCCGCCGACCAGTCGGGCGGCCGGTGCGGTCAACAGCTCGTGGTACGGCAGCCAGGCGCGCTCCGCCTCCAGGTGCCCCTCCACGCCGAGCCGGCCCCAGGCGTCCAGATCGGCCAGCAGTTCGTCGCGGGTGGCCCGGGGTTGCAGGCCGAGCGAGTTGCCGGCCAGGTACGCCGACTCGGGGTGGTCGCCGCCGTCGGCCGGCGGCACGTGGAACAGGTGCCGGTGGCCCGGGTCGGCCTCGTCGAGGCGGTGCGCTTCTTGTTCAGGGGTGTGCATGTCTCGCTCTCCGGTCACATCGCGGTACGGGCCGACCACAGCTCCGGGAAGACCACCCGGGACATGCTGCGCTGCAACCACGCCAGACCGGCGGAGCCGCCGCTGCCGACCTTGGCGCCCATCGTCCGCTGCACCGCCTTGACGTGGTTCCAGCGCCAGTCGCCGAACTCCTCGGCGACGCCGCTGAGCGCCTCGCCGAGCAGGCGCAGATGGTTGTCCGGGCCGGTGTCGCCGTAGATCCGTACCCAGGCCGCCTCGACCGACGACTGCGGATCGTGCTCCACCGCCACATCGCGGTCGAGCAGGTCGGCGGGGAGGTCGAAGCCACGCCGGGCGAGCAGCGCGACCACGTCGTCCCAGAGGCTCGGGGTGGTCAGCGCGGCGCTCAGGGCGCCGTGCACCTCGGTCTGCCGACGGAAGGGCCTGATCAGCGCCGGGTCGCGCAGGCCGAGCAAAAATTCCAGGTGGCGGTACATCGCCGACTGGAAGCCGGAGCCCTCGCCGAGCAGGTTGCGGAACCTGTTGAAGTCGGCAGGCGTCATCCAGCGCAGGCCCTGCCAGGCGGCGTTGAGCCCCTCCAGGTGCAGGGTGGCGCGGCGCAGCGGGGCCAGCGCATCCCAGACCCGGTCGGCGCGCAGCAGGCGCTGGGTCTCCCGTAGCTCGTGGCAGGTCAGCCCGAAGTACAGCTCCATGATCTGGCTGACCATCAGGAAGGACATCTCGCCGGGGTCGTCGCTGAGGGGCTGCTGCAACTGGTGCAGGGCGCTGGCCCGCACGTACGCGTCGTAGGGCACCAGGTCGGCGAACTCCAGGGTCGGCTCCCCGCCGTTGCGTGCGGCACGGGCGGCCCGCTGTCGCGGGGTCACCGGCCGCACCGAGGCGGGGCGGTTCGGCGCCCGCCGCTCCGTCTGATCCACCAGTCGTCTCCCTCCCCCGGACCTGTCGACGTCATGATCTCGCGGTCGGATCGGCCTGCGGAATGCCGGATCAACGGCTCTCGCCGCGTTGTCTTGACGAACCGAAGGCAAGTAGGCGAATTCGGTTCACGAAAGTAAGGTCTGAGCGTGGACGACATGGACTGGGCGCTGCTGCGCGAGTTGCAGGCCGACGCGCGGCTCTCCTTCAGCGAGCTGTCCCGGCGGGTGCACCTGTCTCCACCGGCCGTCGCGGAGCGGGTTCGCCGGCTGGAGGAGGCCGGGGTCGTCACCGGCTACCACGCCCATGTCGACCTGACCCGGGCCGGCCGTAGCGTGGTCGCGCTGATCCGGATGTCCTGCTACGGCGCGCGCTGCATCCTGCACGACCCGGCGGTGGCCGGCTGGCCGGAGATCCTGGAGATCCACCGGATCACCGGTGACGCGTGCAGCATGCTCAAGGTGGCCGCCGGCTCGATCGGCGACTTCGAGGCGGTCATCGACCGGCTCGCCCCGTACGGCCAGCCGTCGAGCACGATGGTGCTTTCCTCCCCGCTCGACTGGCGACCGATCACCGCCCTCCCCTCCCCCCGCCGCGGCTGACCCGGGTTTGGCCCCGAGCCAGCGGGAAAGCAGCGCCGTGCCCAGGGGACGCCCTTCCTCCGTCCGGAGTGCCGCCTTCGGCGCGGAGGCGGAATGAGGGGCGGAGGTTCCGGCGGTCGTCGCCGGTTGGGGGGAAATCATGCAGGGAATCCGCACGATCAACCGCGCGCTCTCGTCCGCACTGACACTGGTAGCGCTGGTCGGTGCGTTCGTCCTGATGTCGGCCGTACCGGCGCGTGCTGGCGAGAACGTCTTCGTCGAGGTCATGCCGAACAGCGCCCAGGCCGGTAGCCGGGTCAACATCAAGGCGGGCTGCGACAACGCCAACAACAACCGCCAGTCCAGCGTGCACTCCGACGCGTTCGGGCACGTGACCCTCAAACCGGACAAGGGCTTCCTGACCGCGCAGGCCACCATCATCCGCGACAAGCCGGCCGGTGACTACCCGGTCGACCTGCGCTGCGAGAACGGCCAGACGGCCTCGACCACGCTCACCGTGCTGAACATGGCCTCCCCCAGCAAGGGACCGGCGACCGGTGGCGGCGGGACAGCCGGCGGCCGCGGCACCGGCTCGTTGCTGGTGCTCGGCGGCGTGGCGCTTGTCGCCACCGCGGTCGCGCTCGGGATGGCGGGCGGCCGACGTCGGACCGGAGCCGGCTCCTGAGCCGGGTGACCCATGACCCGCAGATCCGCGCGCGCGCGGCCGGACCGCCGCGCCCGCTTCCAGGCCGGGCCGCTGCTGCGCGCCTCCGGCCGGCTGGTGGCCCGCGCCTCCGGCCGGTTGGGTCGGGTCGCCGGGCAGGCCGGGTCGGCCAGTCTCGCCACCCCGGATCCGACCGCCGCTCCGCTGCCGCCGCGCGGCCCGGCCGGATCGCGGTCGTTCCGGCCCCGTTTCGGTACGGGACCGGGGCTGCCGGTGCTGGCCATCGCCGCGGTGATGGTGCTGATCGTCGCGATGCTCGGCGTCGAACAGGTGACCGGGATGAGCCTGCTACCGGACCGGCTCAGCGCTGGATTCCGGCCGCCGCCGAAGAAGTTCCCGGTGCTGGCGGCCAGCCGTCCGACCAGCCTCGCCATCGAGAAGATCGACCTGCGGGCGCCCGTGCACGACGTGGGCATCGCTTCGGACGGCACCATCGCGGTGCCGGACGCGGCCCGCGCCCAGGAGGCCGGCTGGTACGACCAGGGGCCGACCCCCGGCCAGTACGGTCCGGCGGTGATCGTCGGGCACGTCGACACCACGAGCGGGCCGGCGGTCTTCCACCAACTCCGTGAACTGCGCGACGGCGACCAGATCGAGGTCACCCGCACCGACCGCAGGGTGGCGGTCTTCGAGGTGAACTCGGTGGAGAAGTTCGACAAGGGCCAACTGCCGGTGGACGAGGTGTACGGCGATTTCAGCCACCCGAGCCTCAGATTGATCACCTGCGGTGGCCAGTGGGTCGGCGGCGAGACCGGCTACTCGGACAACGTGGTGGTCTTCGCCTCGTTGGTCAAGGCGCGTTGAGGACGGGCGGATCGAATTTACCGGTCAGTTCTGGCCTGGGCTTGCCACAGGTAACCCGGCGGCCTTGGCGCAGTCGAGCAGCCGCCGGTCGTAGCTGACGAATGCGATGAGCGCGGTTCCGGACTCGTTCGTCAGGACCTGAGCCGTGGCAAGGTGTATGGCGTCGAGACTGCGTAGCGTCGGCTCCGCAAAGGCGGCGGCGGTGGCGCGGATAGTGCCATCGATTTCCAGCCGAAAGAGCCGTCCGACAGCTACCGGCACTCCGATCAACGCTTGCGGTGCTGACCGGCGCAACGCCCTGGGCACCTCAACCTCGACGAGAGCGGAGGAGACCAGCGGGACGTCGCCCTGCGCGTTGAGCCAGGAGACGAGGTCAGCGCTGCACGCCTCCTGGCGAACCAACTTCACGACGGCGGCGGAGTCGAGATAGATCACCAGCGCTCCTCGTCGCGCATCTCGGCGAGAGCGGCAGCCACGTCCACGTCCTCGGCGCCGAGCTTTGGCGGAAGCGGGACAGGGCCGCTCCCGGTTGGCGCGACGGCCCGTCCGGCCACTACCAGCTTGGCCAGCACAGATCTGTCGTCACCGACCGGGATCAGTCGGGCGATCGGATGCCCGCGATCGGTGATCTCCACCGTCTCGCCGCCACTCACCCGAGCGAGCACCTGACTCGTGTTCTGGTTCAGCTCCCGGACCCCGATACGCTCCATGGACCCAGTGTAGAACCAAATGTTCTACAGCTGCGCGAACCTGCCCGTCACGTATGGAAAGTGGCAGCCAGTGTTTCGGCGGTGGCCACCTCACCGGTCTCAGGTACAGTTTTCTGTACTTACGTGGAGGTGACCATGCGGACCGTGAACTTCACCCAGCTTCGACAGAACCTGGCCGCCGAACTCGACCGCGTCATCAACGATGCGGAGGAGGTGGTGGTGACCCGATCAGGCCACGACCCGGTGGTCATCGTGCCGCTCGCAGAGTACGAGGCGATGAAGGAGACCGAGTATCTCCTGCGCAACCCGAGTAATGCCGCAGCCCTGCGCCGCTCGGTCGCCGAACTGGAGGCCGGTGACACAGCCGAGCGCGACCTGGTCGACCCGAGCACCGTCCGGGACGTCGCGTGAGGCTGGTCTTCACCGCGACGGCATGGAACCAGTACCTCAGCCACACCGACCGCAAGTTGGTCAAGCGCATCAATGACCTCATCGCCGACGTGATGCGCAACGAATACGAGGGTATCGGCAAGCCAGAGCCCCTCCGGGGCGAGCTGTCCGGCTTCTGGTCCCGCCGGATCGACCGCGAACATCGGTTGGTGTACCGGGTCAGCAAGGGCGACGTCGAGATCATCGCCTGTCGGTACCACTACGGCGACAGGTAGCTGGACCAGCGTCGAGGTAGTCGGCCAGCCGGGCGGCCCCGGTGAGCATGGCCCGGCCGCGCTCGGTGAGCCGTTCGCGCCACCGGCCCAGCGACGCGGCGAGCGGTTCGGTGCCGCCCGCGCCGCGCACCTGATCCAGCACTGCGGCGATGTGGTCGAGCCGGTATCCACCACGGCGCAACAGGTGCGCCAACTCGGCGTCGCGGACGTCGTCCGGGAGGTAGACCCGGTAGTGGGTCACCGGATCGCGCACCGGCCGCAGGACTCCGGCCCGCTCCCACTTGCGCAGCGTGGCCGGCTGTAGACCGAGCCGATGGGCCAGCACGCTGATCGGCACGGCTGTCTGGCTCCGCGGTTGCGGTCTCGTTCCGGTGAGAGCCGCCACCGCCGACTCGACCGCGTCCAGGGTCTCCCGGTCGCGTTGGAGCAGGGCATGCCCCTCGTCGACGGTGCGCAACGCCTCGTCGACCTCACCCCGGTTGACGGCCCGCATGATCTCGCCGCTGGCCGCGTAGCCGTGGCCCACGATCAGCGCGAGGTAGGCACTCAACGCCCTCGCGTGCGTCTCGGTGAACCGGCGGTAGCCGTTCGGCGTGCGCTGGGCCGGCGGCAGGACGCCGTCTCGTTCGTAGTTGCGCACGGCCTGCGCGGAGAGACCGTGGGCGCGCGCGAGGTCCACCGGGCGTACTCCGGGGTTTGAGGGTTTTGTGGGTGTCACCCGTGCTCCATCGCTCCTGAGTCTCAACCGCAGGTTCAACGATACGGTTTATGGAATGCCATCTCTTCTCGACCTGCTCGCGGTGTCCCCGGACCTGCTCGCGCTCGGTGAGCCGACGCACGGCGAGTCCGCCTTCCTCCAACTCCGCAATGACGCCTTCCTGTCGCTGGCGGAGCACGGCTACCTGTCGATCGCGGTGGAGAGCGACCGGGCGGCCGGGCTGATCGCCGACGAGTTCGTGCAGGGCGCTGCCGTGCCGCTCGAACGGGCGCTCTCCGAAGGGTTCAGCCACGGGTTCGGCACCGCCCCGGCCAACCGCGACCTCCTGCTGCGGATGCGCGAGTGGAACGCGGGACGCCCGGTCGCCGAACGCCTGACGTTCTACGGCTTCGACGCCCCCTTGGAACTCGCGAACGCACCGAGCCCGCGACGCCACCTCATCCGGGTCTGTGACTTCCTGGGCCTCGACCGATCCGCCGAGATCGACGACCTGGTCGGCGACGAGGCGCGGTGGAGTGACCCGGCCGCGATCTGGGAGCCGGGCCGGTCGGTGGGGCGCTCGACCGACGCCGAAAGACTGCGGGTGCTCGCCGACGACCTCCTGACCGAGTTGTACCTGCGGGCACCCGGGAAGGCCGCGGGCTGGCCGGCGGCGTTCGTGCAGGCGACGTCCGCGGTCGCGGTGCTGCGCTACCACGCCGCGGCCGCCGCCCCACTGGCGCAGGAGGAACGCTTCGCCCGCCTGGCCGCGGTGCGGGACGCGCTGATGGCCGAGAACCTGCTCGCGATCCGATCCGCCGAGGCCCACCGCGGGCCCACGCTCGTCTTCGCGCACAACACGCACCTCCAGCGTCAGGCGGGCACGATGACGCTTGCCGGCGCGGAGGTGTCGTGGGCCGGTGCCGGCGCGATCGTCGCGTCGCTGCTGGGCGACCGCTACGCGGTGATCGTCGGCAGTCTGGGGGCGAGCCCGGCGCTCGGCATCGAGGCACCGGCCGCGTCGACCTACGAGGGCAGGCTCCAGCAGGAGACCGACATTCCCCGGTACGTGCCGGCGGCCGACATCGGGCCGGCCGAGCAGCGGACGCACGACTACCGGTACGTCCCGCTGGACCGGGCCACCATCGAACACGCCGACGCGGTCCTGCACATCCCGACCGGTGTCAACGCGGCCGTGCTGGCCGATCGGATCGTCGCGCTGCCCGGCGTCGAGCAGGTCGTGGCGAGCGAGGACAACGGATCACCCGAGGCGGCCTGGGGTGACCGGTTCTTCTTCGTCGGCCCGGACCGCCGGCAGCCGTTCGCCACAGTCGTCGAGCACGACGTGCCCGGCTTCGACGAGGCCGGACAGCTCGACCGCCCCGGTGTCTTCCGCCTCAACCTGGACCTGGGCCGGAGCGAATTCGAGCGACGCTTCGGCTTCCCGCCCAAGGCGTTCGAGGACCACCGGGACGAGTTCGACTTCGCCCGACTGGACACCCTCACACCGCACCCGGGCTACGCGCTGCACGGGTTCGCCAGCATCGTCATGCCCGGCCCGCACCTGCTACCCGAGATCGACCGGCTGTTGACGGTCGCGCACGGTCGAGCAGTCGACCGCAACGAGCGAGCCGCGCGCCGGGCAGCGGACCAGCAACCCGGAGCCTGACGGCACCGTTCGGAGTCAGGCGGCGGCTTCCGGCTCCCGCAGGTCCAGCCAGTCGGCCCAGCGGGGGTCGGGGGCGCGATGCCCGAGCACCCGCCAGGCGGTGCCCTTCGGTGCCGCGGGCAGCGCATGCAACCGCCACCCCATCTCCGCCGGCGTCTTGTCGCCCTTGGTGTGGTTGCACCGGGCACACGCGGCGACCACGTTCTCCCAGGCGTGCCGGCCACCCCGGCTGCGGGGAAAGACATGGTCGATGGTCTCGGCCGGACCCCGACAGTAGGCGCACCGCCACCCGTCCCGGGCGAAGATCGCCCGCCGGGACAACCCGACGTGCGTCCGGTACGGCACGCGGACGAAGCGGGTCAGCCGGACCACGGACGGCACCGGGAGCGCGTCGCGGGCGCTGTGCAGGATGCCATCGCCGTCGGCGACGCAGACGGCCTTGGCGGAGAGAACGAGGATCGCGGCACGGCGCACCGACACGACACACAGCGGCTCGTAGGTGGCGTTGAGGACCAACGCGCCGGAGCCCACCGTGGGTCGTATGTCAGGCATCGCGATCACCCTCCCGGTTCAGCGGCTGCTGCGTACCGCCGTCGACCGAGGTCCGGGCATGACCACCCACACGGTCGACGCCGGCCGATCACCGACGTCCGTTGCGCCAATAGTCCCTGATCGGACCCCGGATTGCACGTACTAATCCGGGGCCGGGTACGAAGCTCTCTCCCGCACCTGTCACGATGGCCGGTTCGCCCCGATCCGGCCCTGCCCTCGGCGGCAGGTCACCCGGCCGGTGGGTCGGCGGTGGCCGCGCGGGCTCCTTGCGGTACGAAGACAGGGTGAGTGCCGCAAGCGTGATGCCCCTTGCCCTGTCCACCGCCGGGTCGGTGAACTGCCAGGGCAGTTCCTCCTGCCAATTCCTGTACGAGCTGACCAGGTCGGCCTGGTTCGCCGAGGGCAGTTACTGGATCCTGCTCAAGCCGCTGCGGGTGCTGCTGATCCTGGCGCTGGCGATGGTGGCCCGCTGGGCGGTGCACCGCACGATCAACCGGTTGGTCCGTACGACGACCGACGGCGCGGTGCCGACGATGCTGCGGCCGCTGCGCGAGCGGGTGCCCAGCGCGGCGGTCGACCCGACCGAGTTCGTACCCGAGCGGCGACGGCAGCGGGCCGAGGCGATCGGCTCGGTGTTGCGCAGCCTGACCACCGCGTTCGTCTTCGGCATCGCGCTGCTGATGATCCTGCGTGAGTTCAGCTTCGACCTGGCGCCGCTGCTGGCCAGCGCGGGGATCGCCGGCGTGGCGCTGGGCTTCGGCGCGCAGAGCCTGGTCAAAGACCTGATCGCCGGCCTGTTCATGCTGATCGAGGATCAGTACGGCGTGGGCGACAACGTCGACCTGGGCGAGGCGATGGGCGTGGTCGAGGCGGTCGGGCTCCGGGTGACCACTGTGCGCGACGGTCGCGGCGTGCTCTGGTACATCCGCAACGGCGAGATCATCCGGGTGGGCAACAAGAGCCAGGGCTGGGCGCTCGTGGTGGTGGACCTGCCGATCGGGTTCAACAGCACCGAGGAGGCCACCGCCGTCCTGCGGACCGCGGCCGCCTCGGTGGCGGTGGACCCGGAGCTGTCACCGGAGATCGTCGAGGCGCCGGAGGTGTTGGGTGTCGAGCAGGTGACGGTGGACGGTGCGGTCATCCGGACGGTGGTGAAGACGACAGCGGACGGGCAGTTCGCGGTGGGCCGGGAGCTGCGTCGGCGGCTGGCGGAGGCGCTGGAGAACTCGGGCATCACCGCGCAGATCGCGGCGGCCCGCATCTTTCCCGGGCTGCCCCCCCCGCCCACTGCCCGACGGTGAAACAGGCCAGGGTGGTGCCACCTGACCCACCCGCCATTGTCCTCGAATTCAGGGGTCGCGAGCCGCCCGGCCCCTCAGGTATCGTCCGTTCGTTCAGTCGGGGAAGCGACGAACGATCCGTTCGACCTAGATAGTTGTCAGACGATCGGGCAGAATCCGGAGCACGCGTTCCCGCCAAAGCGTGATCACAACCTCGCTGATCCGTGATCTGACGAGCGCCTCCGGCCGGGCTGCCACGAGCGGCCGACCCGGAGGCCGATGGAGGCGACGGTGCCCGACGAGCGACCTTCCGCGGAAGGCCCAGCCACTTTTCGCGAAGTGTTCGCCCAGCACGAGTTCCGCGCCGTGTTCATGGCAAGCGCTCTCTCCTGGGTCGGCGATTACGTAGCGAAGGCCGCCGTCACCCTGCTCGTCTATCAGAAGACCGACTCGGTAGGGCTCTCCGCGGCTGCCTTCGCGGTCAGTTTCCTGCCCTGGCTGCTCGGTGGTCCGGTGCTCGCCGCACTGGCGGAGCGGTACCCGTACCGGCGGGTGATGGTGGCGTGTGACCTCATCCGGATGGCGTTGATGCTGCTCATCGCCATCCCGCAACTGCCGTACCAGGCGGTGCTGGTACTCATCTTCGCCGCGACGCTGGCCAACCCACCGAGCCAGGCGGCGAAGTCCGCGCTGATGCCGCAGATGCTCGCCGGGGACCGGCTGGTGCTGGGGCTGTCGCTGAACGCCAGCGTGGGCCAGGCGGCGCAGATCGTCGGGTACGTGATCGGCTCCGCCGCCGCGGCCTCGGTCAACCCGCAGGTCGCGTTGCTGTTCAACGCGGCCACGTTCGGCGCCTCGGCGCTGCTGGTCCGCCTCGGCGTGCGAGACCGATCGGCGGTGCCGAACCCGGCGCAGCGCAGCCACCTGCTACAGGAGACCCGCCAGGGCTTCACCATCGTGTTCGGCACACCGGTGCTGCGGGCGATCGCGCTGCTGGTGTTCAGCGCGATGCTCTTCTCGATCCTCCCCGAGGGGCTGGCCGTCGGCTGGGCCAACGAGGAGGGCGGTGGCGACCTGAACGCGAGCACGGCCCAAGCGGTGATCATGGTGGCCAGCCCGGTCGGTTTCATCCTCGGCGGGTTGCTGGTGAGCCGCCTCTTCGGGCCGGCACGCCGGCTGAAGCTGATGCGGCCGCTCGCGGTGCTCGCCCCACTGGCGTTGGTGCCGACGTTGTTCGATCCGCCCGCGCTGACGGTGGCTCTGCTCGCCGCTCTCTGCGGTTTCGCGGTCGCCGGCATGCTGCCGATGGCCAACGGGCTCTTCGTCCAGGCACTGCCCAACGGCTTCCGGGCCCGCGCCTTCGGAGTGATGGCGACCGGCGTCCAGGTCATCCAGGGCTTCGCCGTGCTGGTCACCGGTTTGATCGCGGACCGCTTCGACAACATCCCCCTTGTGGTGGGGCTGTGGAGCACGGCCGGCGTGGTGCTGATGGCGGTGGCCGCGCTGCGCTGGCCGGATCGGCAGGCGTTCAGCGACGCGATCACGGCAGCCACGGCGGCCAACGCCGAGCCGCCCGACCCGGACGACCCCGCCACCGGCGACACGGCGGCCGGCCCTGCCGAGCCGCGTGCCGGCGACGGCCACCGCCGGCACGCGGTCACCTGACCCGTCCCGCCCGCCCGGACCCGGAGCGGGCCGGACGCGGGGCATCGGCCCGGCGTGATCCGACGCACGGTGCGCGGGTCCGTCCGGCACTCGGTGCACCTGGCAGGATGGAACGGTGAACCCCGCAGGTGAATCCGAGCGTCCCGGTGCTTCGACGACCCTCTTCGAAGCGGTCGGCGGCGAGCCCACCTTCCGCAAGCTGGTCGACGAGTTCTATGCCGGCATCGCCAACGATCCGCTGCTGCGGCCCATGTACCCGGAGGGGGACCTGGGGCCGGCCGCGGATCGGATGACCCTGTTCCTGATGCAGTACTGGGGTGGACCGAACACGTACTCCGCCCAGCGTGGTCACCCGCGGCTGCGGATGCGGCACGCGCCGTTCCGGATCGGCGCGGCCGAACGGGACGCCTGGCTACGGAACATGCGCCGGGCCGTGGACCGGCTCGACCTCGAACCGGAGATCGCCACCACGCTCTGGGACTACCTGGAGCGGGCCGCGTACTTCATGGTCAACGCCGAGGAGGACCCGGCCGTCGGCGGCTGACCGCCGGGCCGAGGCAGCGTCAGAGCAGCGCGCCCTCGTCGTGGAGCCAGTCCACGAAGCTGGTGGCGACCGCCGCGCCGCAGTCGAGCATCTCGACCAGCAGCGCGTCGTGGGTCCCAGCGCCGAGCGGCACCTGAAGCTCGGCGTAGATCGGCAGCTGCCCGCGCTCCGTCGGGTCGCCGATGTACGCCTTGCAGAACCGACGGGTGTGGTTCCACTCGTTGACCACCCGATAGGCCCGGTCGGCCCAGTCCGGCGGGACCGTGGCGTGCGGGCGTGCCCGCATGACCAGGATCTCGTCCTCTGGCCCTTCGAGGGTCACCAGCACGGCGTGCCGCTCCCACATGGCCAGCAGGTTGCCGTCGCCGTCGGCCAGGTAGCGCACGTCGAGCAGGTCGAGTGCGTCGCAGACGCGGCGCAGACTCACCGGCTCGACGGTGGCCAGCATCTCCGTCAGCACTGGCCGCTCGCTGGCCGGGCAGTCGTCTCCCGGTTGGCGAGGATTGGGCGGTCCGACCCGGACCGCGCTCTCCACTGTGATCCCGCTTCGGGTTTCCGGATCGCCGCCGTCGGCGGGACCGGGGCGCCATGACCACCACGGCATCGCTCGCGCACCTCACTCCCCAGCGGATCCAGTCGCCTACGGTGCGTTGGATCCGAGGATGGACGGTACCCGGACAGCCGAGTTGAAGCACCCCCCCAACGACCGCCCCGGCCCAGAAGAATGAGCAGGGGTCATCCGTTCGGAGGAGCACCGAGGGGTTTCACCGCAAGATCCGTGGCCGTCTGCAACCATGCCGCTCCGTATGGTCCCGCCAGACCAACCCACCGTCCCGCCACCCGGACCTGAACGGCCGCCTCGTCGTGGCCCGTGGCCGGACCGTCGGCGGCACCGAGGAAGCCCATCCGGACCACCCCCTGCACCAGGCGCTGCGACACCTCGACCGGCGCGGCGGGCGGCCCGTCCGGCGTGACCAGCACCGCCACGTGGTCGAGCAGCGCGTCCCGCAGCGCCCGCTGGCCCACCGCGCGGCCGGCCACGCCCTGCTCGCTCGCCGTGCGCAGCGTGCCCGCCGCGGCGTCCGCGATCCGCCGCAGCTCGGCGACGGGCAGCGCCTCCACCGTCCGGCTGCGCGCCGGGGGCAGCGGCCACCGCCACTGCGCGTCCCGGCGGACCGGCCGGGACGTACCACCGCGTTCCAGCTCGGCGAGCAGCTCCGCGCCAGCCACCGTGACGTCCTCGACGCTGCCGTCGGCCGGCTCAGCAGCCACCGTCCGGACCACCAGAACCTGCCACGGCAGACGGGCCCAGAGGGCGACCCGACCGGGCACACCGGCCGGCCGCAACCGGACCGGCGCGGCCCGATCCAGCCGCACCAGCCGGGCCAGGAAGGCACCCGCGTCGGCCACCCCGGCCACACCGTGTGTCGGGGTGGCCGCCGCCCGGCCCGTGCCCGACCCGTTCACACCAGGCCGCCCTGCGGTGCGTAGGTGAGCAGGAAGTCCCGCTCCTCGGTGGTGATCCGGCGGGGCACCTGGCGGGTCAGGTCGAACGGCACCAGCACCGAGCGCGCCCGGCTGGCCAGCACCTCACCGTCGTACAGCTCGTAGGCGACGGTGAACCGGGAGGCCCGGATCTCCTCCACCCACAGCTCGATGCGGACGGTGGGCGCGGCCTCCGCGGTGGCCCGACCCAGCGAGTAGTCGACCGGGCGCAGGTAGTCGACCTCGTGCCGACGGATCACCACCCCGTCGGCGAACGAGCCAACCCCCCAGGCCCGGCCGCCGGCGAACATCAACGCCACCCGCGCCTCCTCGTACAGGGTGAGGAAGCGCGAGTTGTTGATGTGGCCGTACGCGTCCAGGTCGGACCAGCGCAGCGTGCAGTGGTAGACGAACCGGTCAGACACCTTCTCGGCCGGTCAGTCGCGGGTCAGCTTGCGGTAGGTCACCCGGTGTGGCCGGGCAGCCTCCGCGCCGAGGCGGTCGATCTTGTTCTTCTCGTACGCCTCGAAGTTGCCCTCGAACCAGAACCACCGCGACGGGTCCTGGTCGTCGCCCTCCCAGGCCAGGATGTGCGTGGCCACCCGGTCCAGGAACATCCGGTCGTGCGAGATGACCACGGCGCAGCCGGGGAACTCCAACAGCGCGTTCTCCAGGCTGGACAGCGTCTCCACGTCCAGGTCGTTCGTCGGCTCGTCGAGCAGGATGACGTTGCCGCCGATCTTCAGGGTCAGCGCCAGGTTGAGCCGGTTGCGCTCACCGCCGGAGAGCACCTTCGTCGGCTTCTGCTGGTCCGGTCCCTTGAAGCCGAACGCGGCGATGTACGCCCGCGACGGCATCTCGACCTTGCCCACCATCAGGTAGTCCAGCCCGTCGGAGACGACCTCCCAGACGGTCTTGTCACCGTTGAGGCCCTCGCGGTTCTGGTCGACGTACGACAGCGAGACGGTGGGGCCGACCCGGACCTGGCCGCCGGTCGGCTCCTCCAGCCCGACGATGGTCTTGAACAGCGTGGTCTTGCCGACGCCGTTGGGGCCGATGATGCCGACGATGCCGTTGCGCGGCAGCGAGAACGACAGGTTGTCGATCAACAGCCGGTCGCCGAAGCCCTTGCTGAGGTCGACCGCCTCGATCACCGTGCTGCCCAGACGCGGGCCCGGCGGGATCTGGATCTCCTCGAAGTCCAGCTTGCGGGTCTTCTCCGCCTCGTTGGCCATCTCGTCGTACCGGTCCAGGCGGGCCTTGGACTTGGTCTGCCGGGCCTTGGCGTTGGAGCGGACCCACTCCAGCTCCTCGGTGAGGCGCTTCTTCATCTTGGCGTCGCGGCGACCCTCGACGGCCAGCCGGGCGGCCTTCTTCTCCAGGTAGGTGGAGTAGTTGCCCTCGTAGCCGATGGCCCGGCCACGGTCCAGCTCCAGGATCCAGCCGGCCACGTTGTCGAGGAAGTACCGGTCGTGGGTGATCGCCATGACGGTGCCGGCGTACTTGGCCAGGTGCTGCTCCAGCCAGGAGACGCTCTCCGCGTCCAGGTGGTTGGTGGGCTCGTCGAGCAGCAGCAGGTCGGGCGCCTCCAGCAGCAGCTTGCAGAGCGCGACCCGGCGGCGCTCACCACCGGAGAGCTGGGTCACGTCGGCGTCCGGCGGCGGGCAGCGCAGGGCGTCCATGGCCAGTTCGAGCTTGGAGTCGATGTCCCAGGCGTCGAGGTGGTCCAGCTCCTCCTGGAGCTTGCCCATCTCCTCCATCAGCTCGTCGGAGTAGTCGGTCGCCATCTGCTCGGCGATCTTGTTGAATCGCTCCAGCTTGGCCTTGGTCTCGGCAACCGCCTCCTCGACGTTGCCGAGCACGGTCTTGGCGTCGTTGAGTGGAGGCTCCTGGGCGAGCATGCCGACGGTGTAGCCGGGCATGAGCCGGGCCTCGCCGTTGCTCGGCTTGTCCAGTCCTGCCATGATCTTGAGGAGGCTGGACTTACCGGCGCCGTTCGGACCGAGGACACCGATCTTGGCTCCCGGCAGGAAGCTCAACGTCACGTTGTCGAGCACGACCTTGTCGCCGTGCGCCTTGCGGGCCTTTTCCAGGACGTAGATGTACTGGGCCACGGTGCGGGCTACCTCCGTCGGTTGCTGTCGCTGATCGGCGGCGCGGCGCGGGCCGAGAGATCCGCCCGCCGCCGCCGGCCGGGAGCCGGCCACGCGCACGCCATCGTCAATCCTGACAGGTACGCCGCGCTTCGCCCACATCACCCCGCCCCAGGAGTACGCCGAGAGCCCCGCCAGCCCATGATCCACTCGACTTTATGAAAATCGGGCCGTCCCCCGCGCCTGGATACCCCGAATTCACGAAACCGGAGTCGATCACCCCCCGCCGATCATCGACCTCTGATCGACGGGCTGTCGACAAGATCACCCTGGGGATTTCGGCGCGTACGGGGCGGGTAGGAGACTCCGGCACGGGGCACAAGTAGCCGCAGCTACGCTCAGTACGCTCATCGCGGTGGACCCGTCAGTACCCGGAGGTGGCCGATCGTGACCGTCCGTAGCTCCTTTGTCGTAGTGGCGAACCGTCTGCCGGTCGACGAGGTGAGCACTCCCGAGGGCCGACAGTGGCGACGCAGCCCTGGCGGGCTGGTCACCGCGCTGCACCCCGTGCTCGCCGAACACCAGGGCACCTGGGTCGGCTGGGCCGGTGGCACCGGTGCCGCCCCCGAACCGTTCGACCTGGAGGGGATCCGGCTGCACCCGGTCCCGCTCAGCGCCGAGGAGCTGGAGCGCTACTACGAGGGCCAGTCCAACGCGACGATCTGGCCGCTCTACCACGACGCGGTCGAGACACCGGCCTACAAGCGCCGCTGGCGGGAGGCGTACCGCCTGGTCAACGCCCGGTTCGCGGAGGCCGCCGCGGAGGTGGCGGCCGAGGGCGCGACGGTCTGGGTGCAGGACTACCAGCTTCAGTTGGTCCCGGCGATGCTCCGTGAGCTGCGCCCGGACCTGCGGATCGGGTTCTTCCTGCACATCCCGTTCCCGCCGATCGAGCTGTTCATGCAGATGCCGTTCCGCACCGAGATCCTGCGCGGCCTGCTCGGCGCCGACCTGGTCGGCTTCCAGCAGCGGCTGGCCGCGCAGAACTTCGTCCGGCTGGCCCGGCACCTGCTCGGGCTGCGCTACGAGGGGCAGATGATCCAGGTCGACGGTCGGCAGGTGAAGGCGGGTGCCTTCCCCATCTCGATCGACACCCAGGAGATGGAGCGGATGGCCGCCGACCCGGCGATCCAGGCTCGGGCCAAGCAGATCCGCGCCGAGTTGGGCGATCCGAAGACGATAATCCTGGGCGTGGACCGGCTGGATTACACCAAGGGCATCGAGTTGCGACTCAAGGCCTTCCGCGAGCTACTTGCTGACGGAAAGTTGACAGTTCCCGACGCGGTTATGGTGCAGGTGGCCACGCCCAGCCGCGAGCGCGTCGAGCACTACCAGGCACTTCGGGTCAAGGTCGAGCGCGAGGTTGGCCGGATTAATGGTGAATTCGGCCGAGTCGGCGTGCCGGCCGTGCATTACCTGCATCAGTCGTACAGTCGCAGTGAACTCGCCGCGATGTACGTTGCCGCCGACGTGATGATGGTGACACCGCTACGCGACGGCATGAACCTGGTGGCCAAGGAGTACGTGGCGTCGCGCGCCGACCAGGGTGGCGCGCTCGTGCTCAGTGAGTTCGCCGGCGCCGCAACGGAGCTGCGTCAGGCATTCCTGTGTAACCCGCACGACCCGGACGCGGTCAAGGACGCCCTGCTCCGGGCAGTGCACGTGGAGAAAACCGAGGCACGCCGCCGGATGCGGACAATGCAACGTCACCTGCGTACCCACGACGTGGGCCACTGGGCCAAGTCTTTCCTCTCCGAGCTCGGAGTTCCCGAGGCGGAGGCCGAGTGAACACGACCGTCAACGATGGAGCGGCCACGGCCACCGGGGTGATGGACCCCGAGCTGCGCTCCGCCATCGGCCGGATCGCCCGGGTCCCCCAACTCCTGGTCGCCTGCGACTACGACGGCACACTGGCGCCGATCGTGGAGGACCCCAGCACCGCCGTACCACTGCCCGAGTCGGTGGCCGCGGTCCGCGCGCTCGCCGCGCTGCCGCAGACGACCGTGGCGGTCGTCTCCGGCCGGGCGCTGCGCGACCTGGCCGCGCTGTCCCGGCTGCCCAGCGAGGTGCACCTCGTCGGCAGCCACGGCTCCGAGTTCGACATCGGCTTCGTCGAGCGGCTCTCCCCCGAGCTGGTCGCGGTGCGCCAGCAGGTACGCAACGCGCTGCGCGACATCGCCTCCGCGCACCCGGGCATCCGGCTGGAGCGCAAGCCGGCAAGCGTCGCCGTGCACACCCGGGGGGTCGACCCGGAGGTCGCCGCCGCCGCCATCGAGGCGGTCCGCAACGGCCCGGCGACCTTCGACGGCGTCACCGTGACCCAGGGCAAGGAGGTCATCGAGCTCTCCGTCGTGGCCACCCACAAGGGCACCGCACTCGACCAACTGCGGACCCAGCTCGCCTCCAGCGCGGTGCTGTTCATCGGCGACGACATCACCGACGAGAACGCGTTCGGCCACCTGCACGGTCCGGACCTCGGCATCAAGATCGGCTCCGGGGACACCAAGGCCAGCTACCGGGTCGCCGACCCGCTGGAGGCCGCCCGCGCGCTGGCGCTGCTGCTGGAGACCCGTCGACACTGGCTGTTCGGCGAGCGGGCCGTGCCGATCGAGCGGCACTCCATGCTGGCCAACGGTCGTACCGTCGCTCTGCTCACCCCCGAAGCCAAGGTCAGCTGGCTCTGCCACCCCAAGCCGGACTCGGCGGCGATCTTCGCCGACCTGGTCGGTGGCAGCCCGGCCGGTCACTTCAGCGTCGCCCCGGAACGCGGCGGCATCCCGCTGGGTCAGCGCTACCGCTCCGGCACGATGACCGTGGAGACCCGCTGGTCCGGGCTCACCGTCACCGACTGGCTGGACAAGCCGGCCCGGGAGACCACTCCGAACGACAGCCCCGCGGTCATCACCGGCGACTCGACCCTGATCCGGGTGCTCACCGGCAGTGGCAAGGCCCGGGTGGAGTTCGCGCCGAGGCCGGAGTTCGGTCAGGTCGCCGTGCAGTTGCAGCCGCTCGGCGACGGCCTGCTGGTGCTCGGCTCCAACGAACCTGTCGCGCTCTACGCCCCCGGCGTGGAGTGGGAGGTCGGCAACGACGGCGGGTACGAGACCGCCAAGGCGATCGTCGACCTCTCCGCCGCCGGTGGGCAGGTCGTGCTGGAGTTGCGCTTCGGCACGCACAGCCTGGAACACCACCGGGTGCCGATCCACGAGCGGCAGGCTGCGGCCGAGCAGCCGTGGAAGGACTGGGTGGCCTCACTTCGGCTGCCGTCCACCGCCCGTGACCTGGTCGCGCGCAGCGCCCTCACCCTGCGCGGGCTCTGCCACGAGGCCACCGGCTCGATCCTGGCCGCGGCGACCACCTCGCTCCCCGAGGAGCTGGGCGGCGTCCGCAACTGGGACTACCGCTACTGCTGGCTGCGCGACGCCGCGCTGACCGCCCGCGCACTCGTCGACCTGGGCTCCGTCGAGGAGGCCGAGGCGCTGCTGCGCTGGGTGGACGGCTGCATCGAGCGCACCGGCGGCCACCCGGAGCGACTGCACCCGCTCTACACCATCGACGGGTACGAGCTGGGTGCCGAAGCGGTCATCGACACGCTGCCCGGGTACGCCGGCTCCCGGCCGGTCCGGGTCGGCAACCTCGCCAACCACCAGCTCCAACTCGACGTCTTCGGCCCGATCGCCGACCTGATCGCGGCCGTCGCCGACGCTCGCGGCTCGGTCCGCGAGGACGAGTGGCGGGTCCTGGAGAACATGGTCGAGGCGGTCCGTCGCCGTTGGCACGAGCCCGACCACGGCATCTGGGAGGCGCGGCTGCCACCACGGCACCACGTGTTCTCCAAGGTGATGTGCTGGATGACCGTCGACCGGGCGCTGCACGTGATGCGCGAGCACGGCGGCGAGGACCGGCCGGAGTGGAAGGACCTGCGCGACCGGATCGGCGCCAACGTCCTGGAGCAGGGTTGGCACTCCGACGTCGAGGCGTACAGCGTCGCGTACGGGGACGAGGACATGGACGCCTCGTCGCTCTGGATCGGGCTCTCCGGCCTGCTCCCGGGTGACGACCCGCGCTTCCTGTCCACCGTCCTGCGCATCGAGGCGGACCTGCGCAGCGGCCCGGTCGTCTACCGCTACCACTGGGACGACGGCCTGCCCGGCCGGGAGGGCGGCTTCCACATCTGCACGGCGTGGCTGATCGAGGCGTACCTGCGCACCGGCCGCCGCACCGACGCCGAGGAGCTGTTCGCACAGATGGTGCTCACCGCCGGCCCGACCGGGCTGCTCCCGGAGCAGTACGACCCGCTCGCCGAGCGTGGGCTGGGCAACCACCCGCAGGCGTACAGCCACCTCGGACTGATCCGCTGTGCCCTGCTGCTGGACAACATGCTCAAGCAGTAGTTCGACCGCACGCACGACGACGGGGCCGGAGCGCATGCTCCGGCCCCGTCGGTCACTGCGGGTACGGCAGGGCCGGTTGCCACCCGTACAGGCGGACGCCGAGGTCGGTGGGCACCGTCCAGTGCGCGTACGGCAGCACCGCGCTGCTGCCCGTGTGAATCAGGCACAGCAGTGGGGCGTCGCCGGTGTGGTCGAGCGCGAGCTTCGGTTTACGAGCCGCGCCGACGCCACCGAGGCCGAACAGGACAACCGGATCCCGCACCGGCAGCCCCAGTGCCTGCCGGCCGTCACGCCACCCTCGGTACGCCGCGTCCAGCCGCCACGGCGCGAGGTCGGCGAGACCGCGGTAGAGGTTCGCCACCCAGGTCGGGGTGAGTTCGGCGTCGGAGAGCCGGTACGGCACCCCGGCCAGCAACGAGTCGAGCTCCGGATCGGTCTCCACCCCGGCCGTGGTCAGCGCCTCGGGCAACGCGCCACGACGGACCGCCGCGACCGCGGGGGCGGCCTGCTCGACCCGATCGACCTGCCAGCGAAGCCCCACCGGGGTGGTCGCCTGTCGGCGGTCCCACAGCCAGCGGGCGCTGTCCCAGCGGTGCCGCTGGTTGGCCGGGATCAGCTCGTCGACGCCGACGACCAACTCCTCGCCCTCGACCCGTGCGGTGAGCCACCGACCCCGCAGGTGCGGCCGCTGCTCGCCGTAACCGGCCAGTGCGACCACCGCGGACCGCAGGTAGGCACCTGTGTTCCCGCGCGGGAAGTGCCAGCACAACGCGGACCTGTCGAGGGCGTCGAGGTCGGCGGCGGCCTCGTCCGACACCACACCGATCCGGACCTGCGGCGATGCCGCACCGGCTTGGCGGTTGTCGAACTGTCGACGGTCCCGGCGCTGCCGCGTCTCGGCCGGCTCGACCGACGGGCTGACCGAGTACGCCGCCTTCCTCCCGGCCCACCGCAGCACCTCCGCCCCGGCCGCCTGCGGGTCGCCGAAGAGCCGGAAGGCCAGCAGCTCGTGCTCGTCGGACCCGTCGTCCTCGGTCACCTGCAGCTCGTACACCAGGTCTCCGGGCGAGTCCAGGTCGTAGCCGGTGTGCGGGTCCCGGCCGAACTCGTTGCCGACGAGCGAGTCGCCCGGCTGTTGGCGGTAGCCACGGACCACCGTGACCAGGACGGCCCAGGAGCCGTCGGCGGCCGCGCACCGCAGCGTCCGGACCGGAGCAGCGCGCCATCGTGAGGGGAGGTCCTCGAAGGTGGTGGTCAGGCCCGGACCCGCGCACCGCAGCGCGACGGAGTTGAGCAGGTCCGTACGCCACGTCTCGTGCGGGTCCTTCACGGTGAGCATGAGCGACATTGTGTCCACCGCCACCGACAGCCCCGCCCCCGCGTCGGATCAACCAACAGCGACAACGGTCAGGGCCGCGCCGACCGCCAGATCGACCACCGCAGAACACCTTTGCTCTGCTTCAGTCCACGCACCAGAGTTGGCTTCGAAGTGTTGCGCGGGTTGAAGCAGAGCAAAGGGCGCAGAGGGACCACATGGTCCTCTGCCGTGGCACCTCACCCAGGCCCAACCCACCGTGTGCGCCTCCTCAGGCGTCGAGGGCCCCCACCACATCACCCAGCACGACGACGGCCGGCGGCCGCACATCGGCGGCGAGCGCGTCGGTGGCCACCTCGCCGAGCGTGGATCGCAGCACCCGCTGGGCACCCGTCGTGCCTTCCTGCACCACGGCGGCCGGCGTCTGCGGCAGTCGACCGTGGGCGATCAGGGTCTCGCTGATGGCCGCCAGGTTCTTCAGCCCCATCAGGATCACCAGGGTGCCGCGCAGCCCGGCCAGGGCGTCCCAGCGCACCAGCGAGGCCGGTGAGTCGGGCGCCACGTGCCCGGAGACCACTGTGAACTCGTGCGCCACCCCTCGATGGGTCACCGGAATCCCGGCCGCGGAGGGAGCGGCGATCGAGCTGGTCACCCCGGGCACCACGGTCACCGGCACGCCGGCGGCCGCGCAGGCCAGCAACTCCTCGCCGCCGCGCCCGAAGACGTACGGGTCACCGCCCTTGAGCCGCACCACGATCGCACCAGCCAGCGCGCGGTCGACCAGGATCTGGTTGATCTCCTCCTGGGCCCGGGACGGTCCGTAGGGGATCTTCGAGGCGTCCACCAGCTCGACGTCCGGGCGCAACTCGTCGAGGAGCAGCCCGGGCACCAACCGGTCGGCGACCACCACGTCGGCCTCGGTGAGCAGTCGCCAACCCTTCACGGTGATCAGCTCCGGGTCCCCCGGCCCCGCCCCGACCAGCGCCACCCGCCCGACTGGCCGCCCGTCGGCCGCTCCGGCGGCACCGGCTGCACCGGCCGCACGGGTCGCACCGGTCGCAGCGCTCGCACCGTCGGGCCGGCTCTGCGTCGGAGCGATTCCGTCCGGTGCCAGGCGGACGGCGAGGAGGTCGCGGATGGCGTCGCGGACGGTCATCGCCCGGCGCGGGTCACCGCCGCCGAGCACCGCCACGGTGACCGGGCCGTGCCGGGTCACCGCCGGGGTCCAGGCGGTGGCGGCCGTCCGGTCGTCAGCCCGGACGCAGAAGATCCGCCGCTCGGCGGCGACGGCGCTCACCGAGGCCGCCGCCATCGGGTCGTCGATCGCCACCTGGACCAGCCAGGCGCCGTCCAGGTCCTCGGGCAGGAACCGGCGCGGCACCCAGTGCAGCCGCCCCGCGTCGACGCGGGCGCGCAACGCCGGGGTCAGCTCCGGGGCCACCAGCAGGACGTCCGCACCGGCGTCCAGCAGCGCGGGCACCCGCCGGGTGGCGACCGCGCCGCCACCCACCACGACCACCCGCCGCCCGTCGAGCCGCAAACCAAGGGGGTACGGATTGGAGGTCACGCCGCACCTCCGAGGCGGACGGCTCGCTCGCTGCGCGTTGTCACTTCTCCGCCACCCCGGCGGAGTCGAAGGTGGCCACCTCGTGCAGCACCCGAACCGCGCCGGTGACCACCGGCAGCGCCAGCAACGCGCCGGTGCCCTCACCGAGGCGCAACCCCAGGTCGATCAGCGGGTCGAGGCCGAGGTGCCGCAGCGCCGCGGTCGCACCCGGCTCGGCCGAGCGGTGCCCGGCGACCATGGCGCAGACCGCGTCCGGGGCGAACGCGGCGGCAGCCAGTGCGGCCGAGACCGCGATCACGCCGTCCAGCAGCACCGGCGTACGGCGGGCGGCGGCACCCAGGATCAGCCCGGCCAGCGCGGCGTGCTCCAGGCCACCGACGGCGGCCAGCACACCCAGCGGGTCGGCCGGGTCGGGCGCGTGCCGGGCCAGCGCGGCGCGCACCACGGCAACCTTGTGCGCGTAGGTCGGGTCGTCGATGCCGGTGCCCCGCCCGGTGGCGTCGAGCGGGTCGGCGCCGGTGAACGCGGCGATCAGCGTGGCGGCCGGGGTGGTGTTGCCGATGCCCATGTCGCCGGTGAGCAGGATGTCGGCTCCGGCGTCGATCAGCTCGTCGGCGATCCGGATGCCGGTCCGCACCGCCGCCAGCGCCTCGTCCCGGGTGAGTGCGGCGGTCACCGTGAAATCGCGGGTGCCCCGGCGGACCGACGCGACAACCAGCCGAGGCACCGCCGGGTCGAGCACGGAAGCGTCGGCGGGCGGTCCGGCGGGCAGCGGGGTGGCCACCCCGACGTCGACCACGGTGACCGACGCGCCGGCCTGCCGGGCGAACGCGTTGACCACCGCCCCGCCGGCCAGGAAGTTGCCGATCATCTGGCCGGTGACCTCCTGCGGCCAGGGGCTCACCCCCTGGGCGTGCACTCCGTGGTCGCCCGCGAAGATCGCTACCGCGGCCCGCTCGGGCAGCGGTGGCGGGCAGGCCCCGGCCAGGCCGGCGAGGCGTACCGACAGCTCTTCCAGGGCGCCCAGCGAGCCCGCCGGCTTGGTCAGCCGGCCGTGCAGCTCGCGGGCGGCGGCCATGGCCGCGTCGTCCGCCGGGCGGATCGCCGCGATCGTGGTTTCCAGCATCATGCCTCCATGGTCTCGCGCAGCACGTCGACGAACGCGTCGCTGGTGTTCCGGTCCCGTACCGCCACCCGCAGCCAGTCTGGGCCGAGGCCGGGGAAGGTGTCGCCCCGGCGCACCGCCCAGCCGCGCTCACGAAGGGCGGCCCGGATCGCTGTCGCGCCCGGCAGGTGCAGCAGGACGAACGCGCTGGCCGGGCGGCCGACGACGCGTACACCGGGCAGGTCGGCGAGGCGGGCGACCAGGTGGTCGCGGTCGGCGGCGAGATCGGCGGCGATCGCGCGCTCGGCCTGAACCGCGACGTCGGTGGCGCAGGCCGCGGCGGCGGCCAGCGCGGGGGTGGAGACGGCCCAGAGCGGCTGGACGGCGGCCAGCCGGGCCAGCAGGTCCGGTGCCCCGAGCAGGTAGCCGATCCGGAGGCCGGCCAGGCCCCACGTCTTGGTGAGGCTACGCAGGACGAGTAGGCCGGGCAGGTCCCGCCGCTCGGCCAGCGACTCCGGTTCGCCGGGGTGCCCGGGGGCGGTGGTGGTGTCGGCGAACGCCTCGTCGACCACCAGCACCCGGCCGGGGCGGGCCAGCGCGGCCACCGTCCGCGCGGGGTGCAGCACCGACGTCGGGTTCGTGGGGTTGCCGATCATCACCAGGTCGGCGTCGGCGGGCACCCGGGACGGGTCGAGCCGGAAGTCGTCGGCGGCGTCCAGCAGCACCCGCTCGACCGGGTGTCCGGCGGCCCGCAGCGCCGCCTCCGGCTCGGTGAACTGGGGGTGCACCACCACCGGCCGGCGCACCCCGCGCAACGCCTGGGCGATCAGCACGAAGCCCTCGGCGGCGCCGGCGGTGAGCAGCACCTCGTTCGGGTGACGGCGGTGTCGGGCCGCGACCGCCGCCCGGGCCGGCAGCGGATCCGGATAGTGGGCCAACTCGGTCAGGGTCGCGGCGATCGGCCCGGCCAACCAGGCGGGAGCCGGTGCCTGCCGGACGTTGACGGCGAGGTCGATCAGCCCGTCGCCGACCTCCGCGTCGCCGTGGTGCGCGAGGTCCGGCTCGACCCCGGCGGTGGCGGCCACCCCGCTCGGCTGATCAGACATGCCCGCGATCCTGCCGGGAAGGTGGCCGGTGGGACAGTAAGCCGCGTCACCACTCGCCGGTTTAAGAGTTCTTCTCAGGTACGAATCGGAAATGTCATAACTTGGCCATGTGAGTAACCGACCCCTTGCTGCCGCTGGTCGACTCGTTCCTCTTCTCCGCGCCGGACTGATCGCCGGAATCGTGATCGCCGCCGCCGCGTACCCACTCGTCGCCCTCACCGGGCTCGGCGCGAAGGCCACCGCGCACGCCGTGGAGCAGAAGACCAGAGTGCTGACCACCGCCCTGCCCGCCGAGACCTCCTACGTCTACGCCCCGGACGGCAAGACCGTGCTGACCATGTTCTACGAGGAGTACCGGCAGTACACCAAGCTGTCGGACATGTCGCCGAACATCCAGCAGGCGATCATCGCCGCCGAGGACTCGCGCTTCTACCAGCACCACGGTGTCGACCCGAAGGGCGTGGCCCGCGCCTTCGTGTCCAATGCGCGCTCCGGCGGCTCCCAGGGTGCGTCGACCCTGACCATGCAGTACGTCCGGATGGCACTGCGGGACAGCGCGACCACGCCCAAGGAGGTCCAGGAAGCCACCCAGCAGACCAGCCTGCGCAAGGTCAAGGAAATGCGGATGGCGATGGACCTGGAGAAGGAGCTGAGCAAGGAACAGATCATGGAGCGCTACCTCAACTCGGCGTACTTCGGGCACCGGGCGTACGGCATCTACGCGGCCAGCGAGATCTTCTTCTCCAAGACCCCGAAGGACCTCACCCCGGTGGAGGCCGCCACCCTCGCCGGGCTGGTCAAGTCCCCGTCCGAGTACGACCCGGCCGACTCCGACCAGAAGGAGGCCACCGGGCGGCGGGACTACGTGCTGGACCGGATGAGCCAGCTCGGTTACCTCTCCCCCGACTCGGCCGCCGCCGCGAAGGCCGAGCCGATCCGGCTGAAGCTGACCACCCCGCCGCACGACTGCGCGGCGGTGGCGGAGAAGTACAACAGCTGGGGCTTCGCCTGCGACTACCTGAAGAACTGGTGGAGCGCGCAGCCCGCCTTCGGCGCCAACCCGCTGGAACGAATGGACAAGTTGCGCCGGGGCGGCTACCGGATCGTGCTCAGCCTCGACCCGAAGGTCCAGGCGGCGGCGGAGAAGAACGTCGGCAGCAAGGAGGCCACCGGTAGCCCGTTCGCCAACGGGATCGTGGTGTCCGAGCCAGGCACCGGCCGGGTGAAGGCGATGGCGGTGAACCGGACGTACTCGCTGGATCTCAGCGAGAACCCGCAGAGTTCCAACCCCGAGGCCGGGCCGAAGGTGAAGGCCAACTACCCGAACACGGTGGCGCCGCTGCTGGGCGGCGGTGACCTGGCGGGCTACCAGGCCGGGTCGACGTTCAAGATGTTCCCGATGCTGGCCGCGCTGGACTCGGGGATGACGCTCTCCACCTCGTTCAACGCCCCGCACCGCTACCGGTCGCCCGTCTACGACGGCTGGGCGCCCTCCAACGCCAGCGGCGCCATGACCGGCCAGCAGACCATGTGGTCCGGCTTCGGCAAATCGGTGAACACGTACTTCGTGTGGCTGGAGGAGAAGGTCGGCGCGGACCGGGCGGTCCGGTTGGCCGAGCAGCTCGGGCTGCGGTGGCGCACCGACGTCGACCGGGACCACGCGTCCCCGGAGAAGGCGAAGAAGTGGGGCGCGTTCACCCTGGGCGTCTCCGACGCCACCCCGCTGGAGATGGCGAACGCCTACGCCGCCATCGCCGCCGACGGCCGCTACTGCGAGGCGATCCCGGTTCAGGCGATCATGAACCGGGACGGCACACCCGCCACCTACGCCACGCCGGGTGGCCTCCACCGGGAGGTGGCCAAGCCACGCTGCCGGCAGGTGGTGAGTGCGGACGCCGCCCGGGCGGCCACCGACGCCGCCCGCTGCCCGACCGGAGACACCCCGGCGCGCGGTAGCTGCGGCGGCTGGTCCACCGCCGACAGCGTGCGAGGCACGGTCGGACGCCCGGTGGCCGGCAAGACCGGTACGACCGACAGCACCCGGTCCGCCTGGTTCGTCGGCTACACCCCGGAGCTGGCCGCGGCGAGCTTCATCTCCGACCCGGACAATCCGTTCAACGCCGTGGGTGACGGGCAGTCCCAGATCCCGATCAAGGCGGTCTCGGAAACCCTCCGCGACGGCCTGAAGGGCACACCGACCCGCCAGTTCACCCCACCGTCGGACGCGATCGTCGGCTGACCCGACGGCGGCGGCGCACCGCCACCCGAGGAGTCAAGCCGGCACCCCGCCGGACTCCACGGGCACCACCTCGGCCGTCGGGTCGGCCGCCGCGGCGGCGACCAACCGGGCGGCCGTGGCCGGATGACCGGCCCAGTGCAGGGTGAGCTGCGAGGCGTGCACGTTGCGCCAGACGAAGCCCTCCGGCGTGCCGCCCTCCCAGCTCCACGCCGGGCGCTGACCAGCACGGGGGGTGAGCACCGCCCGGTGCGCCTTGTGGCCGACAAGCACCGTGCCGTGGGCGGCGACCACGCTGTCGGTCTGGGCGGTCGCCTCCCGGTAGCCGGCCACCAGGCCGTCCCGACTGACACCGACCGCGTCGAGGACCCCACACATCGGCAGCCCGTCCAGCTCGCGGGCCAGCCAGAGCAGTCCGGCGCCCTCGGCGATCACCGGACGGCCGGTCCGCGCCAACTCGGCCACCGCGATGCAGAGCCGCCGGTTGGCCGACAACTGCTCGGCGTACGCCTCGGGCAACGCGCCGCCGACGACAAGCGCGCGGGTGCCGACCGGCAGCGCCTCGTCGCGCAGCGGGTCGACGACGACGACCTCCGCGCCGGCAGCCCGCAGCAGTTCGGTGGTCTCCGGGTGGCTGAAGCTGCCGCCCGGCCCACCGGCAACCGCCACCAGCGGCCGGTTCGCCGGGGGCGGGAACGCCCCGAGGGCCTCCTCGGGAGACCAGGCCGGTGCCGGCAGCGGCGGGGCCGAGCGGGCCAGCCCGAGAAGCCGTTCCAGATCCACCGTGGCGGCGACGGCCTCGCCCAGCCGGCTGACCGCACGGACGGCGTCGGCCGACCCGTCGACCACCGGCGCCACCCCGTGCCGCCGCGACGGCAGCACCGCCGGCAGGTCCTGGCGACGCAGCGCGCCGTAGACCGGCACCCCCACGTCGTCCAGCGCCTCGCGCAGCATTCCCTCGTGCCGCGACGACGCCACCCGGTTGAGGATCACCCCACCGAGCCACAACTGCTCGTCGTACGAACGGAAACCGTGCACCAGGGCCGCCACCGACTGACCCATCGCGGCCACATCGACAACGAGCACCACCGGGCTGCGCAGCGCGGCTGCCGCGGCGGCGGTGGACTCCTGTTCGGGGCGGCCACCGACCGAGTCGTACAGCCCCATGCTGCCCTGCACCACGGCGAGCCCGGCACCGGCCGCGCCGTGCGCCACCAGCGGTGCGAGCCGGTCGGTGCCGACCAGCCGGGGATCGATCACCCGACCTGGCCGACCGGCGGCCAGACCGAGGTACGCGGCGTCGACGTGGTCCGGCCCGAGCTTGAACCCGGCGACGTCGACCCCACGCTCAGCCAGGGCGGCGAGCAGCCCGATCGCCAGCGCGTTCTTACCGTGCCCGGAGGACGGCGCGCTGAGCACCAGGCGCGGCACGACGGTCATCATCGACTCCTCGCGAGCGGCGGCGGGTACGCGACGGGGACGACCGCGGCCGATCCGTCGGCGTGACGATACCCGCCCCGTTGTCGAGGCGAGCACCGCCAACCGGGGCCGGCGGCGCGGTCGCGGCCCGGTCCAGGTCAGTGGTGCCGGTCATACGGGTAGCCTCGTGCTGTGTACCGGTTCCTGCTGAGCCCACGCTGGCTGGGCGCTCTCGCGCTGACCCTGGTCGCCGCCGCCGTGATGGTGTTCCTCGGCAACTGGCAGCTGGACCGCTACCGGGGGCGTACCGAGGTCAACGAGCGGATCGACGCGGGTCAGCGGATGACCCCGACGCCGCTGTCCGTCGCCCTGCGTGCCCCCACCGGCGGCGCGGGGACGGTCGGCCCCGCGCCGGCCGAGGACAGGGTCTGGAGCCGGGTCACCGTCACCGGCCGTTACGACCCGACGAACACCGTGCTGGTCCGTGGCCGGACGGTGGACAGCCGGGTCGGCTTCGAGGTGCTCACCCCACTGGTGCTCGCGGACGGCACGGCGCTGCTCGTGGATCGGGGTTGGATCCCGCCGGCGCCGGGTGGGGCGACCGCCCAGCCGTCGGTACCCGCCGTGCCGACCGGCGATGTGACGGTGGTCGGTCGGGTGCACGAGACCGAGAGCGGCGCCGGCGCGGTGGCGCGGCGCGACGGGCGACTGGAGATCCGCCGGATCGGTGTGTCACGACTCGCTGGCGAGCTGCCCTACCCCGTCTACGGCGCGTACCTGCTGCTCGACGAGCAGACCCCGGCGGCCGATCCGGTGTTCAAGGCGGTGCCCGTCGGGCACGCCAACAACTGGCAGAACTTCGGCTACGTCGTGCAGTGGTGGCTCTTCGCGGTGATGTCCCTGTTCGGCTACGGCTGGGTGGCGCGCCGGGAGGCCCGCCGCGCCGCCGGGATCGGTGTCACCGCGGCCCCGGTGGACCGCGCCGCCGAGCCGACGCCGAGCGCGACCGCCTGACCGAGGCCCGAGGTCGGCGCGTCGGCGTCGGCGTCGGCGTCCCAAACAGACACTCGGGGGCATGCGGGACGACAGGGCAGCCGGTAGCCTGCGCCACGTGACGATCCCGTGTTGGAGGTCTCGGTGAGTTCGGATCCCACGGCCGCGCAGCCGGAGCCGGTGACCCAACCGCAACCGCCGATCGATCCGTGGACCGCCGCGTCGTCGACCGAGCCGCTGCCGACCACCCCGCCGACGACACCCTTCCCGAGCGTGCCGCCGCAGGCCACACCGCCGTTTTCGGCGCCGCCGTATCCGGCGCAGCCGTCATCGTTCTCGTCGCCGCCCGCGACGCCGTTCTCCGGCCCGCCCGCGCAGCACGCGACGCCGCCCGGCGGGGCGTGGCCGGCGGCCGGGCCGTACCCTCCGTCGCCGGTGTCGGCGCACCCGGCGGCGCTCGCGTTCGGCGGGCCGGAGGTGGTCGCGGTGCAGATCGCCGAGATCGCGGTCTGCCCGCCGGTCATCCGCACGCCCACCGGAGTGCTGCCGTTGGCCGGTGCCACCTGGCACGTGGCCGACTACTGGCAGCGCGAGGAGAAGGTGGCGACCTGGGCGCTGGTCTGCGCCATCGTCGGGTTCTTCTGCCTGTTCGTCTTGAGTCTGCTGTTCCTGCTGGTCAAGGAGACCCGGCACCACGGCACGGTGCAGGTGACGGTCACCAACGGCCCGCAGCAGTACGTGGCCCGGATTCCGGTCGCCGATCAGGCTCAGGTGGCGCACATCAACAACCAGGTGAACTACGCGAGGTCGTTGTCCGGAAGGTGACCCGGGCCGGTCAGCCGACGGGACGGCCGGTGTGGATGGCGCGGACCGCGTCGATGGTGTCCGCCTCGGCGGCGGACTTGTCGTCGCGGTACCGCACGACCCGGGCGAACCGCAGCGCCATCCCCCCGGGATAGCGCGAGCTGGTCTGCACCCCGTCGAAGGCGATCTCCACCACCTGCTCGGGGCGGACCCGCACCACCCAGTCGCCGCGCTCCACGGCGAGGTCGAGGAAACGCTCGGTCTGCCAGCGCAGCAACTCGTCGGTGAGCCCCTTGAACGTCTTGCCGAGCATGACGAAGCCACCCGTCTGCGGGTCGCGCGCACCCAGATGCAGGTTGGACAGCCAGCCCTTGCGCCGCCCGCTGCCCCACTCGACGGCGAGCACCACCAGGTCGAGGGTGTGCCGGGGCTTGACCTTGACCCAGGCGGCACCGCGCCGGCCGGCGTCGTAGGGGGCATCCGGCGCCTTGACCACCACGCCCTCCTGCCCGGCGTCGAGCGCGGCGGCGAACGCGGCGGCGGCCTGCTCCGGGCCGTCGACCTCCATCCGCCCGACCAGCAGCGACGAATCCACCGCACCGGCGAGGGCGGCCCACCGTTCGCGGCCGGGCAGGTCGATCAGATCTTGACCGTCGAGGTGCAGCAGGTCGAAGAAGTACGGAGTGAGCACCGTCGCGCCCGTGCTGGCGGCGGCCGCGAGCACCGCCGGGGCGACAGGTGTGCGCCCGGTGGTGCTCGGGGTGGTGCGGCGGGCGGCCCGGCTCGATGTCTGCTGGAACGGCAGTGGTCGCCCGGTCTCGTCGAGACCGATCGCCTCCCCGTCGAGCACCAACTCCCGCCCCGGCAGGGACCGGACCGCGGCGACCACCTCGGGCACCCGGGCGGTGATCTCGTCGAGGCTGCGGGTGAAGACGGCGATGTCCGCGCCGGAGCGGTGCACCTGGATGCGGATGCCGTCGAGCTTCACGTCGACCACCGCCGGCGTGCCCGTCGCGGCGAGCGCCTGGTCGACCGAGGGGGCGCTCTGCGCGAGCATCGGCGCCAACGGTCGGCCGACCCGCAGGCCGAAGCCGGCCAGCTCGGCAGCTCCTCCGGCCAGCGCGGCCACCGCCACGGCGCGCAGGTCACCGGCGAGCAGCAGCGCCCGACGGACCGCGGCCACCGGCACGTCGGCGGCCCGCGCCACCGCGTCGGCGAGAAGACCGGCCTGGGCGCCCTGCCGCAGCTCGCCACTGAACAGACCGGTGAGCAGACGCTGCTCGTCGGCCGTCGCCGCCGCGTAGAGGGCACCGAGCAGCGCCCGACGCCGAGTCTGTGAACCGGTGCCGTGCACCGCGGCGATCTGCGCGATGGCCGCGTCGACGGCGGCCACGGTCAGCGTCGGCTCGGCGGCCGGTGGCGGCAGGTCACGAAGGCTCGCATAGCCCACCCCGGTCTGCCGTTGGCGCAGCTCACCCGCGAGGTAGCCGGCACCGGGCTCGACCTCGGCCGGGTCGAGCCGGCGCAACGCGTCAGCGAGCAGCTCCACCTTGGCCCGTCGGCCGCTGGTGGCGCCGACGGCCGCGGACGTCGCTGCCAGATCGAGGAACCGCACGCCGCCCATC
The DNA here is from genome assembly GCF_040686315.1 of Micromonospora sp. NPDC085948. Lineage (NCBI taxonomy): Bacteria > Bacillati > Actinomycetota > Actinomycetes > Micromonosporales > Micromonosporaceae > Micromonospora > Micromonospora sp. NPDC085948. The sequence continues at coordinate 63,054 of NZ_JBFBJW010000001.1, forward strand.
CTGCCAGTCACCTCCGACACCGCCCGGGCATTGCCGTGCCCGGGCGGTGTCGGCGGGGTGCCGCCCACCTGCGCGGACGACGGTTCGGGGCCTGCGGCAGGCCGTCCAGGCCTCAGGAAACAGGCGGCTAGGCGGAGACGGGCTCCTCGATGCGCAACCCCCGCGCACGGACCTCGCCAGCGACCCGGGAGAGCACCGAGTCGAGGGCGACCAGAGCGGCGGAGAGCTCACCGAGCTGTTCGTTGAGCGTGTCCTCGGACCACGCGGAGACGTCGACATCTCCCAGTGCGCTGACGGCGGCCCCCAACCGGGCCATCACCTCGTTCGTACTCATGTACGAAAGGCTATAACAGCCAGCCATCCGACACGCCGTAAAATCCCAGATCAGACCGGAAGTTGCCGTTCCGACACCTACCTCCCCGCTGCGGCCACCTTGCCCAGCAGCAGCGCCTCGGCGAGGCAGACCCGGGCGAACTCCCCCAGGTGCAGACTCTCGTTCGGGCCGTGCGCGCGGGCGTGCGGATCCTCCACACCGGTCACCAGGATCGCCGCGTTCGGGAACATCTCCTGGAACGTGGCGATGAACGGGATCGAACCGCCGATGCCGATGTCCACCGGCTCGGTGCCGTCCCAGGCGGCCCGGAACGCCGCGCGGGCGGCGTCGAACATCGGCCCGGACGCGTCGATCACACACGGGTTGCCGTCGTGCTCCAGGCTGACGGTCACCTGGGCGCCCCACGGGGCGTGCTTCTCCAGGTGGGCGCGCACCGCCGCGTACGCCCGCTTCGGGTCGTCCCCCGGCGCGAGGCGGACGTTGAGCTTCGCCTTGGCGGCCGGCACCAGGGCGTTCGGCGCCTCGCCGGTGGCCGGCGCGTCGATGCCGAGCACCGCCACGGCGGGTTTGGTCCAGAGCCGGTCGGTGAGCTGTCCGGTGCCGACGAACTGCACGCCCTCGGCCAGGCCGGCCTCGGCGCGGAACCGGTCCTCCGGGTAGTCGACGGTGGCCCCCTCCCGGCCGACCAGCCCGTCCACCACCACGTCACCGGCGTCGTCGTGCAGGCTCGCCAGCAGCCGGACCAGCGCGGTGAGCGCGTCCGGGACGGCGCCGCCGAACATGCCGCTGTGCACCGCGTGGTCCAGCGTGCGCACCTCGACGAAACAGTTGACGACGCCGCGCAGCGAGGTGGTCAACGCCGGTACGCCCACGTCCCAGTTGCTGGAGTCGGCGATCACGATGACATCCGAGGTGATCTGGTCGCGGTGCTCGGCGAGCAGCCGCTCCAGCGAGTCGGAGCCGTACTCCTCCTCACCCTCGATGAAGAGCACCACGCCGACCGGCAGCGCGTCCCCGTACGCCCGCAGTGCCGCCACGTGCGCCATGACACCGGCCTTGTCGTCGGCCGCGCCCCGGGCGTAGAGCCGGCCGTCCCGTTCCACCGGCTCGAACGGGTCGGACTCCCACAGCGACCGGTCGCCGACCGGCTGCACGTCGTGGTGGGCGTAGAGCAGAACGGTCGGCGCGCCGGGCGGGGCGGCTCGACGACCGATCACCGCCGGCTGGCCACCGGAACGCACGATGTCGACGTCCAGGCCGCAGCCGCGCAGCAACTCGGCGACCGCCTCGGCGGAGCGTTCCACGTGGGAATGGTCGAAACCCTCGAAGGCGATGCCGGGGATGCGGACGAGGCGTTCCAGGTCGGCACGGACGCCGGGCATCTCCCGCTCGACGGCGGCCCGCACCTCGGACTCGGACATGATCGGTGAGGTCATGACCGGAATCGTATGCCGGCCTTACCGGGTCGTGCCGGCGGAGCCCGTACCGTCGCCGCCGTCCGCCGGGCCGGCGCCCGGGGCGGCCCGACCGGCGCGCTGCGCGCGGCCCGCCGCCTCGGTGGCGGCATCCACCCAGGAGCGGGCCCGACCGGCGGTGCCGCCGACCCACTCGCCGACGTCGCTCGCGCCGTCGCCGAACCGGCGCAGCAGCCCGACCAGCGGGTCGGTGGAGCGGCTGAACTCCTCCCGGTACGAGTCGGCAGCCGCCTTGATCTCCTCGGAGACGCTCGTCGAGCTGTCCTCGTCGCGGCGCGGATAGTCCCCACCCAGCACCCGCCCGTACGCCCCGGAGTCGATCCACTGGCGCAGTTGCGCCGCCCGTGCCACCGGCGCGGGATGGGTGCTCCACGCCGTCATCCGGATCTTGTGCAGGCTGTCGCGCAGGTCCCCGCCCCCGGCGTACTCGGCGGCCTGCTCCAGGAACGCGGTCGTGTCGATCTGGGACAGGTCACCGCCGCCGGCGAGCTTCATCAGCAGCCGCAGCGCGGCGGCCGGGTCCTGCCCGGCGAGCAGACCGGCTCGGTCGGCGGACAGTTCCGCCTTGCGCCACCACTCCAGCATCGCGGCGATGATCGCCCGCAGCGCGATCGCGCCCACCGGCAACCAGCTCAGGTTGGCCGCCCACCGGGTGAGGATCATGAGCATGGTCTTGTAGACCGCGTGCCCGCTGCCCACGTGCCCCAACTCGTGGCCGAGCAGGCAGCGCAGCTCGTCCTCGTCGAGTTGCTGCTCGCACGCGGAGTTCAGCACGATGAACGGCCGCTCCAGCCCGACCGCCTCGGCGCCCAACCAGGGCGACTGGGTCACGTACAGCTCGGGCAGCTCGGCCACGTCGAGCGCCGCCGCGGCCTCGGTGTAGCGCTGCCACACCGCCGGGTACTGCCGGTGATCGACCCGGATGCCGGAGGCCAGCACGGACAGCCGGAACCCGCGCTCGTTCCACATGCCGAAGAACGACCGCACCACGTCGTCGAAACCGCGCAGCTCCCGCAACGCGACAAGGGCGCCCCGGTCGGCCGGATGCTCCCAGGCCCGCGAGCTGATCCCGGTGAGCGTGATCCGGCGCCGCGCGGGCGGCTCCGTTGCCGACATGATGAGTCCCCCGTTCGCCGCGCGCCCTGAGCGCTGTCACGTGGTGCTTCTGGCGTCGTCGTTCCCGCGTCGTGCTGCTCGCGTCGTCCTTGTTGCATCGTGCCGCTCGCGTCGTCCTTCTCGCATCGTGCCGGAGCCGGTGCCGCTCGTCCACTGCCCGCTCAACGGATGCGCGCGTAGTAGCGGTCCGCGTCGGACGGCAGCCTCGGCGCGCCGTCGACGAGCAGGTCGGCGCGGGCGGCCGTGCCGTCGGCGGCGAAGTGCGCCCGCTCCCCGGCGTGCCAGCGACGCAGCTCGGGCAGGATCTCCGACCCGTCCCGAGCGACCGCGCGGGCCAGCCGCACCGACGCGGGCGCGGTGACGAACACCGACAGGGTCGCCTCCGGCCGGACCACCGCGCGGGCAGCGGTGACCCCCTCCACCACCAGCACCTGCGCCACCGGCACCGGCACCGGCCGGGCCAGGAAGCGCTGCCGCACCCAGCTGTAGCGCCGGTAGGCACCCGGTTTCCCTTCGCGCAGCGGGGCGAGCACCTCCTCGTCGAGCCGTGGCCAGAAGGTGACCTGGTCGTCCCAACCGTCGAGCAGGTCGTCGGTGTGCACGACGGGCGGGCGAGCACCGCCCAGCCGCACCGCCAGGGCATCCGCGAGGTGCGCGGCGAACCGGCTCTTACCCGCGCCGCTCGGCCCGTCGACCGCGACGAGCCGGGTCCGCCCCAATCGCGCCGGGCCCGCGAGCGCCCGACGAGCCAGTTCGGCGTACGCCTCGACAACCACCACGCCCGGCCGGTCCCCGGCCTTGCCGGCGTCCCCCAGTTCGTCGGCGTCCCCCGGCTCGTCGGCGTCCCCCAGCTCGTCGGCGTCCCCGGCCCCGCCGGCGGCCACCCACTCGTCGGCAGGCCCGGCCTTGCCGGCGTCCCCCGGCTCGTCGGCGTCCCCAGCCCTGCCGGTCGCGGGTCCTGCCGTGTTCAGGGCTTCGCGGCCCGACACCGGCCGGCCGGTGTCGGGGCTCAGCACAGCCTCGCCTGCTGCATGACCGAAGTATGCCGCCGCAACCACGGATGATCGACTCCAGATCACGGATGTCGCGGTATCCCCGACAGCGGGACACCGCGATATCCCTGAGGTCGAGTGGATCATGCTGCAACAGCGGTCGAGGTTGGCCATTCCGACTCGTCCGGCTGACCACCCTGGCCGAGTGCCGTCACGTCCGGGGGAATTGGGGCGGCGACGGGTGACGGGCGACCCGTTCGCCGTCCGGGGCGCTACCAAATCGGCATGATCGGGTGGTGCTCCGAGACGTGATGAGCCCCGGCATCGACGCCCTGCTCGAACAGGCCCGCGCCGGGCTGCACCGACTGACCCCGCAGCAGACCGTCGAGGCGGTCCGCGGCGGCGCGCTGCTGGTCGACACCCGCACCGACCTGCAACGCCGAGAACAGGGCGACCTGCCGGGTGCGGTCGTCATCGACCGGACCGTGCTGGAATGGCGGCTCGATCCGGCCAGCGCCTGGCGGATCCCCGAAGCCACCGGATACGACCGGGAGATCGTGCTGGTGTGCCGGCAGGGCTACAGTTCCAGCCTCGCCGCCGCCAGCCTGCAGACCCTCGGTCTACGCCGGGCGACCGACATGATCGGCGGTGTGGACGCCTGGCTCGCCGCCGGTCTCCCCACCACCGACCGGCCAGCCGACATCCGCCCCTGAATCCCACCGCCTCGCCGGCGCGCTGCCGACACCCAGATCAAGATCGCGCTCGATCCCGGAACCAGGCCCCTCCCGTCGCTCGCGAGGCCACTACAACCAGGATCGTGCACGATCATGCGGAGGCGGTGACCCGCGAGGGCAACCCACTCGCGAGGGCACCCCACTCGCGAGGGCGCCGCGAACACCCCGGGCGCGGCCCGGTCCCCCAACACTCCGCATTGGACAGGGTCAGGACGGTGGCGGGCCGGGTGGAATGAAGGGTAGGCCGGCGGGTGGGCCGGCTTCGATGAGACGCCAGAGGGCAGCGGTGTCCAGGTGCTCCTCGACCAGGTCACCGAGCAGGTCGAGTGAACGCTCCCGCGCGGCGGCGAAGCTGGTCGTCGGCGCGACCCGGAATCCACTACGCCCGGCCAGGCGAGCCGCCTCGGTGAGGAACCACCTGCGGAACCCGTCGGACTCGAACGCCCCGTGCCAGTGCGTGCCGTGCACCGCGCCGAGCACGGCTCCCTCGCCGACACCGTCGTCGCCGGTCAGCAACGGGGCCAGGGTGGGGTCGGTGTGCGAGACGTACCCGTGGTGGATCTCGTAACCGCGCACCGCGAGGTCGCCGTGGGCGGTGCCCACCGACTGTCGGACGGTCTTGCGGGGATCGAAGGTGATCTCGATGGGCAGCAGGCCGAGCCCCGGTACGCTGCCCCGCCGGCTCTCCACCGTGTCGTGGATGGCGCGGCCGAGCATCTGAAAGCCGCCGCAGAGGCCGAGCAGTGGCTTACCGGCCGCCACGTGGGTGACCACCGCGTCGGCGAGACCCGTCTCGCGCAGCCAGGCCAGGTCGGCGACGGTGGACTTGGAGCCGGGCAGGACGACCAGGTCGGCGGCGGCCAACTCGGCCGGCTCGATGGTGAGACGTACGCGAACGCCCGGTTCGGTGGCCAGGGCCTCCACGTCGGTCGCGTTGCTGATCCGGGGTAGGCGAACGACCGCCACGTCCAACCACTCGGTGCCGTGCGGGGCCGCGGGGCGGCCGAGCACCCGGCCGTAGGCGAGGGAGTCTTCCGCGTCGAGCCACAGGTCCAGTGCCCAGGGCAGCACTCCGTACGTGGGCCGACCCGTGACGTGACGCAGCATGTCCAGCCCCGGCTGGAGCAGCCCCCGGTCACCCCGGAACTTGTTGATCACGAAGCCGGCGATCAGTGCCTGGTCCGCCGGGTCCAGGAGGGCGACGGTGCCGAACATCGAGGCGAAGACGCCGCCACGGTCGATGTCGCCCACCACGATGGTGGGCAGGTTGGCGTGCCGGGCCAGCCCCATGTTGACATAGTCACCGGCCCGTAGGTTGATCTCCGCGGGGCTGCCGGCGCCCTCGCAGATCACCACGTCGTACGCGTCGCGCAGCTCAGCGAGTGCGGCGTACGCGGTCTCGGCGAGCCGGGGACGCAGGTGCCGGAACGTGCCGGCGGTGATCGTGTCGACCGCCTCGCCGAGCAGGACCACCTGACTGGCCAGGTCGCTGCCCGGCTTGAGCAGGACCGGGTTGAACCGCAGGTCGGGGGCGAGGCCACAGGCAGCGGCCTGCATGGCCTGGGCCCGTCCGATCTCGCCGCCGCGCCCGTCCGGCCCGACGACCACCGCCGAGTTGTTCGACATGTTCTGTGCCTTGTACGGCGCCACCTTCACGCCCTGCCGGTGCAGCCAACGACAGATACCGGCGGTGAGCACGCTCTTGCCGGCGTCGGAGGTCGTGCCGGCGACCAGCAGCCCGCCGCTCACCGCCCCCTCCCCGCTCCGACAGCTCGCAGCCCGCGCCCGCCGGTCACCGCAGAAAACCCGCGCCCTCCGGTCACGGCGGACAACCCGCGCCGACTCACGAAGCCGACCAGACGGCCGAAGGTCACCGGGTACACGGCGGCCAGCCCGACCGCGGCCAGCCCGACCGAGCCGGAGATCCGGGCGGCCCGCTTGAGGTGGCGCGCCTCCGGGCGGGGGCCGTCGCCGAGGAACGGCCGCACCTCGGAGCGCCCGAAGTAGACGTTGCGGCCACCGAGGCGGACGCCGAGCGCGCCGGCCATCGCCGCCTCGCACTGGCCGGCGTTGGGGCTCGGGTGGTCGTTGCGGTCACGCCGCCATACCCGCCAGGCCCGTTGCCGATCCCCGTGGGCGACCGGCGCGACAGCGATGGTGAGCAGCCCGGTCAGCCTCGACGGCACCAGGTTGAGGACATCGTCCAACCGCGCGGCCGGTGTGCCGAATCGGGCGTAGCGCGCCGACCGGTGCCCGACCATCGCGTCGAGGGTGTTTGCCGCCCGGTAGCCCAGCAGGCCGGGCAGGCCGGCGACCGCACCCCAGACCAGAGGGGCGACAACCGCGTCGGAGGTGTTCTCGGCGACCGACTCGACGGTGGCGCGGGCCAATTCCGACTCGCCCAACGTCGACGGGTCCCGCCCACAGAGGTGGCCGAGGCGTCGCCGGGCGGCGGGCAGATCACCGTCACGCAGCGTCCGACCCATGGTGGTGGCTTCGTGGCGAAGCGTGCGACCACCCAGCACGGTCCAGGTGCCGGCGGCCACCAGCGCCGCCCGGGTCACCGGCCGGTGGCGGGTAGCCGCGGCGGCGACCGCCCCGAGCAGCACCGGCCCGCCCACGGCCAGCGCGGTGAACGCGGCGCCCGCCGTCCGATCCGGGCGGTAGAGGCGGCGCTCCAACGCACCCGCGGCCTGCCCGAAACCGGCCACCGGGTGCCACCGGCGCGGATCACCGAGCAGCCTGTCCAGCGCGTACCCGGCCAGCAACCCCACCGCGTTCGCCACCGGCGCGGTCCGTCGCACGTGCACCACCTCCCAGGCCGGCCAGCCTAGACGAGCGTCCCGGAAACCGGCCCGACCCACGGCGCTCCCAGGCGGCCAGCGCCTGCTGGCGGATCGCAGCCGACGATCCTCCGCTGACCCCGCCGATGCCGTCACGCGGGGTGACGACGCTGGTCGCGCCGCCACCCCGCCCCCGTCGTGCCAGGTCAGTCCTCGAACCGATCGGTCAGGCCGGCTGCGGGATCCTTCCCCGACCACGCCGCCCGCGGCCGGCCGGCGGCGGCTCCGGCTGCCCCTCGTCCGGCACCGGCCCCAACTCGTCGTCCGGGTCATGGCCGCCGCCGTTGTCCGCCTCGGATGGGAGCCCCAACTCGCCGTCGACACCCGCCGGGACGTTGCCCGGCCCGATCTGCCCGCTGGTCGGGGTAACACCGCCGGGCGAGGAGAAATCGTCGGTCGGAGGACCATCGGCGTCCATCGGGTCGTCGAGGTACGGACTGGTTCGCAGCGCGGCGTAGTCGGGCAGCTCGAAGTCGTCATCCAGCGGGCGGTCGTCGGGGAGCACGGGCTCGTGCCCGGCCGGCACCGGCTCGGTGGGCTCGCCGTGCACCCGACTCTCGGCCTCGGAGTCCTCCACGGTGCTGGTGGTCATGCTCGGTCGGTTGCGCAGGAACCGGGCTCGACCGCGGGACAGGTCGTGGCCGACGGCAACCGCCTCCAACTCGTAGACGGCGCGGTGGTTGCCGGCGTCGTCGGTCCAGTCGCGGGTGTAGAGCCGCCCGCAGACCACCACCGGATCGCCGACCATCACGGACGCCGCCACGCCTTCGGCGAGCTTGCGCCAGCAGTTGACGCGTACGCGCAGCGAATTGCCGTCGACCCACCTGCCGCTGTCCCGGTCGAGTCGGCGGGCGGTGGAGGCGACCTTGAAGTTGGCCACCAGCGTGTTGCTCTGGCTGGTGCGTCGCCATTCGGGAGCAGTCAGCACATTGCCGACAATTGTTACGTAGGTGTCGAACATCGTCCCTCCAGGGGGATCGGGGCCTGCGAACGCGAGTCGACTCGACACCGAGCCTGGGCGCTGCGGGCGAGCCTCACCAGCGCGCAGGCCGAACCTGTGGACGACGAACCCACCTGTGGACAAAGCCCTGATCACGCGCTGATGTGGTACGGCCGACCCGGCCACCCCGGCGTCGGCGGTTTCCGAGACCAACCACTTTGGGTAAGCACTTGATCAACGCACCACCGACAGCTCCACGTCGACGAGAGGTCAGCTTCATGATGATCACCAGAATCGGCTCCGCGATCGCTTCCGAGGCACGGCGATGAGCGCCGCGGCGAACCCGGCCACCGTCGCCGAGTGCCTGCGGGTGGGCACCGGGTTCTCGCAGGGCGACCGCAACTGGATCGCCGAGCAGTTCGCCACGCTCGACGCTCGGCTGGCCAGCTTCCACGCCGACGCCACCGAGCTGGAGGTGTCGGTGAAGGACCGGGAGGCACGTGGTCAGAAGGTCACCCTGGAGTGCTGGATCGCTGGCCGACAGAAGATCGTCACCACCTCCGCCGAAGAGGACCTGCACGCCGCGCTCAACGACGTCCGCGACGACCTGCGCCGCCGGCTCAACGACGCCAAGACCCGTCAGGAGCCCCGGCACAACAAGCACCTGCGCGACATCCCGCAGCCCCAGGGCGAGCTGGACCCCACCGACGAGCAGGACCCCGAGCGCGCCGACACGGAGACTGCCTGACCTCACCCGCTCCGCTCCGCGATCTTGCACTGTCGTATCCCCAGTCAGTGCAAGATCGCGGGAGCACGGGGCAGCCAGGCGAGGGCTACCGTTCGGTAGGTTGGCGGCGTAGCGTCGCGTTCGTGGAACCGGACGTGTTGGGGCCGCCGTACGAACGGCAGACGATCGACCTGGGCACCGACGACGAAGGACCTGTCGTCGCGACCCTGGTCCGGCGCCGGGCCGAGCGCCCCAGCGGGCGGGCCGTCCTCTACGTGCACGGGTTCGTCGACTACTTCTTCCAGACCCACCTCGCCGACTTCTTCGCCGAGCGCGGCTGGGACTTCTACGCGCTCGACCTACGCAAATACGGGCGCAGCCTGCTCCCGGGCCAGACCCCGAACTTCTGCCGCGACATCAGCGACTACTTCCCCGAGCTGGACGCCGCCGCCGAGATCATCCGCTCCGACGACGGGCACGACACCCTGCTGGCGATGGGCCACTCCACCGGTGGTCTGATCCTTCCGCTCTGGGCAGACGCCCGCCGCGACACCGGCACCGTCGACGGCCTGGTCCTGAACAGCCCCTTCTTCGACCTGAACGCCCCCTGGGCGGTGCGCCGACCCCTCGCGGCCGCCGTCTCCCGACTGGGCCGCAGGGCGCCGCACCGCATCCTGCCGCTCGGGCTGGGCACCGTGTACGGCGAGAGCCTGCACTCCGACCACCGCGGCGAGTGGACCTATGACCTGGCCTGGAAGCCGCTGGCCGGCTTTCCGGTCCGGGCCGGCTGGGTGAACGCGATCCGCACGGGCCAGCGCCGGCTGCGCGCCGGTCTGGACATCCCGGTTCCGGTGCTGCTGGCCTGCTCAACCCGCTCCTTCCGGGGCACCCGGTGGCACGACAACGCGACCCTCGCCGACGCCGTTCTGGACGTCGAGCACATGGTCCGGTATGCGCCACGCCTCGGCCGCCACGTCACAGTGGCCCGCTTCGACGGCGGGCTGCACGACCTGACGCTCTCCGGCCCGGCCGTCCGCAAGAAGGTCTTCGACGAGGTCGGCCGCTGGGCCGACGCGTTCCTCGCCGCCGGCCCCACCGCCCCCGAAGCGGCAGGCGCGGCGACAGCCGGCTGACCGGTCCGGAGGACGGCGCGGCTGGCAGCTCAGACGTCGCCGGGCGTCGCCGGGAGGACCGCACGGATCCGGTCGAAGGTCGCCACCGGATGCTCGCCGACGCCAGGCAACACCAGACCCAGGCAGTACGGCGACAGCTCCCCCGACGCGTCGGGCTGGACGACGAAGACCGGGGCGCCCACGTACCCCTCCGGTAGTTCGGTGGTGATCCGCACGGCGTCCCCGTCGCGGACCACCCGCTCGATCGCGACCTCCAGCGGACGCGACCCGTCCTCGCGTACACCGTGGGCCAGCACGAAAGCGGAACCGGCGTCGGCGGTGAGGCGGGCGACCACCTCGGGCCCGGCGGCGATCCCCGCGGGCACCGGCTGGACGCGCCAGCGCCAGCCGCCGTCCCCGGCGTACCGGTGCAGACCCGCGGTCGGCAGCACCGCGACGCCGTCGCCCGGGAAGCGGGACCAGCCGGGCACGATCTCAACCGCGGCAACGGCGGCCGGGGCGACCCCGGCCGGCTCGGTGACGCTCGCCCGCAGCCCCAGCTCCCCACCCGGCCCGCCGACCAGGTCGGCCGCCGTCAGCAGCGACTCCCCCACCGGGTCGTCGCCATCCTGGAAGAAGAACGCGGTGCCGACATCCTCGCCCGACCGGTACGGCAAGATGGCCCGGCCGACGATCTGGCACAGCTCGTAGGCGACGTCGCTCTCAACGTCGGGTTCCAGCAGCACCAGCCAAAGGTACGGTCCGGGGCCACGTCGGTCCGCGGGAACCCGGATGCCCGACACGCGATCGACGTGAGACCCTGCTCGGCAACGTGGACGCGGGCACCCTTTTCGCCACTGGGCAGGAGGGCGGCGGTACCCTCTGGGCGCGACATCCACGCCACACGCGCCCGTAGCTCAGCGGATAGAGCAGGGGACTTCTAATCCCAAGGCCGCAGGTTCGAATCCTGCCGGGCGCACCCTTTTCCGCCGCAGGTCAACGGGCCGCCGTGCCCGATCCCGTCGATCACCTCGCCCCCCGTACAGCCATTCGTACAGCCAAGTCAGCCGAGAGGTGCTTCGCGGCCTCGTCCACGGCGGTCCGTTCGATCTCCGGCAGGACGTGCGCGTAGGTGTTCATGGTCAGCCCGATCTGGCTGTAACCGAGCACCTTCATCACGGTCCGGGGCGAGGCACCGGAGACGAGCAGGAATGTGGCGCACGCGTGCCGCAGGTCGTGCAGCCGCTTGGCCTCATCCACGCCCAGGGCGCGACGCTCGATCTGCCTCATGGCCGGCGGACGGACCGACTTGGCGGCGTTGCGGTGCACCAACTCCTCCCGCTCCGCGTCACCGAGTGAGTTCCGGATCAGCCCGTGGATGTGCCGAACCGTCGTCGCCGACAGACCTGCGTCTGTCTTCTCGGCCAGCAGCCGGCGGATGACGGTCGGCGTCAGCTTGTCGAGTGCCAGCCGGCCAAGCGCCGGGCAGACGTGGTTCTCAATGAGCTTCCGGTAGCCCTGCAACGTCGACGGCCGTTTCCCGTCACGCTCCTTCATCCGCAACCACTCGTCCAGCCACTCCCCGGCCGTCCGAGGAGCGGCGGCGAGGTTCTGCCCCTGCTCCTGGCGGCGGCGCAGGTCGGCCAGCTTGCCGAGCACTTCCCGTTCCGTCTTGCCGTAGACCCACTTCCGCGACCGCTTGCCCTCACCCCAGCCCACGTCGAGCACCGCAGTAGGACTTCAGGGCTGGTCTGGTTGGGCTACGGGGGTCTTGGCCTCATCGGGCTAGTGCTGACCGTAGTCGGCGTCGCCAGGGCGCGGAGCGGCGGTAGCGGTGACTCACCTAGTGAGTGAACGTCCGCTTCTGCCGCCGAGCGGGCGCCCCGTTCCGTGACGTCGGGGGGTGGGGCGGACGCCCGGCCGATGAGCGTATGTTGGGAGCAGCGAAGGGCGGATCGCCGTGATCCCGACACTGATCTTGTTCGGCCTTGTATTCGGACGCTGGTGGCGGTTGTCGCTCATCGCCGCCGCTCTGGGGTGGCCAGTCCTGCTCGCCGCCGACGACGCGATGAGTGTCGGGCCGGGGTTGCTCGGCGCGTCTGGGCTCGCCATAGCCAACACCGGCGTCGGCGTGTTGATTCATCAGGGCATCCTGCGAATGATGCGCGCGCTGAGAACCGAGCAGGACCGTTAATCTGCCGCGATCCGCTCGGATGTCGCAGATCAGTTGGCGGACGACCGTCGCGCATCAGTCGACGGAGGGCAGGTCCGCGACGTTCGAGACTGCCGAATTCCGCTCTATTAGATCAAGGCACCGCGCGAAGCGCGGCGCGACCGCGCCGGCACGGCGCCGCGCTCTGGACCTCCGGCCCGCCGCGCACGCCGGCCGGCCGCACCGTCGGGTTGTCCGCGCCATTGACGCATGTGACACTCCCGCAGTGTCCACCTTGCTGACCGCGCTGTCCGCCATCGTGATCCTGGCCGTGGCCAGCGGCGTCTACGGCTTTTTCACGAGCAGGCGACGGATGCACGCACTACGACGCGGAACTGACTACCAGCCGCCGTGGATTGCCAACGTCCTGCTTGCCGTCGTATCGGGCCTGGCATGCGCGTGGGTCTCAATATCATGGTCGAAGCCAGAGCACCCGTGGCTGACCCTGCTGCTCTGGCTCGTGATCTGGACACCCCTGTTCTACTGGTCCGGGTTGAGGCGGATCACGGCCCGACGCAAGTAGCGAGCGGCAAAGAACGCGGCAAGAACAGCAGTTCCCGGGGCTCCGCCCCGAACCTCGGCCCTCCTCAGAGATCCGCTCTTAGCCAGGAAGCCAAACTGATCGATTCGTGGCACCCTACCGGCATGGCGAGAGCGAGTAGATCGGCGTGGTTCCGTATGACTCGGACGCAGCGAGGGATCTGCGTCGTCGCACTGTGCGTGGGGTTGGCAGGGATCGCACTGGGCTTGGCCCTGAACCCTGCACTCGGGGGAATCATCGCGTCGGTATCCATGCTCGTCGGGATCTTTACGTCGATATTCGCCCCGCCGGATCCCCCAGCTCCAAGGTGACTGGAGCAGCAGCGGCGCTGGCTGTACAGCCATCCATACAGCCAAGCGCGCCCGCTAAAGCGGACGCCACCCGACAACCACGGACGGTCTGACCAGGGACACGGCCACCCGACCAGCCATCCCTGATCTTCTTCTAGTCCCAAGGCCGCAGGTTCGAATCCTGCCGGGCGCACCCTTTTCCGCCGAAGGTCATGGGCTTTTCGGTCTCTGTCGATCGTCGCCGGCTTCGGGTTCATCCAGCCTCCGGGCGATCTGTTCGATGGCGATGAGGTCTGCTGGGACGAGCCGGTCGATGAAGTGGCGTCGTACCGACTCGACGTGGGCCGGTGCGGCGTTTTCGAGTGCGTCCAGACCTTGCGCGGTGAGGACGAGGAAGCAGCCTCTGCCGTCGGTCGGGTCAGGTGTGCGCCTCAGGAGACCGCGCGCCTCCATCCGGGTGGCGTGCCGGGACAGCCGGCTGCGTGACCAGCCCATCTTGTCGGCCTGTTCCCCCAGGGTGCTGGTGTGGCCGGGCCGCTCCGACAGGGTGCTCAGTACCTCGTAGTCGGGTTCGGAGAGCCCGATCGCGGCCAGATCGCGCGCCGTGCCGGTCTGGACGGCGACCACTACGCGCAGGAACGCCCGCCACGCCCGCTCCTCGTCAGGATTCAACCAACGCACGGTCTTGGTCGGCGGCTTCGTTGACATGTAATCAACCTAGCATCTACACTTCGTTTCCATGTCAACGAAAACGGTACGTGTCCTTGCGCTGGTGTGCAGCACCCGCCCAGGCGCCCTCGGCCCCCTGGTAGGACGGTGGCTGATCGAAACGATCACCTCTCGTGCCGCGGAACTCGGCGTCGAGCTTGTGCCGGTGACCCTCGGCGATCTGAACCTGCCGTTCCTCGACGAAGAGGAACATCCGTCGTCGGGTGTCTACCAGCATGAGCACACACGTCGGTGGAGCGCGATCGTCGACGCGGCGGACGGGTTCATCGTGGTCACGCCGGAGTACAACTACGGAATGCCAGCGACCCTGAAGAACGCGCTGGACTACCTCAGTCGTGAATGGGCCTGGAAGCCGATCGGTTTCGTCAGCTACGGCAACACGTCGGCGGGCACCCGGGCGGTTCAGCACGCCAAGCAGGTGGTGACCACGCTGCGCCTTGTTCCGCTGGGCGCCACGGTCGCGATCCGTATCGGAGACGCGACGGACAATGGGCGACTGCGGCCCGACGCAGCCCGCGACACGGCGGGTATCGGCCTGCTGGACGAACTGGTCCGGGTCGCCCACGCCCTACGTCCACTGCGCGAACGCGCACAGGCCGGGGCGCTGCCCGGCCCGCTGCCAGGGTCCTATGCGAGACGGCTGACCCCTGACGACGCGCCCCAGGTCACCGTGCTGCAGCGGTGCTGCTGGGTGGACGAGGCCGTCGTCAACGACACCATGGCCATACCGGCCCTGCACGAGTCGCTGGAGGAGGTGCGCGAGTGGCTGGCGACCTGGCACACCACGGGCATCTGGCTGGACGGCCGACTACTGGGCATGGTGCGGACCCGCCGCGTCGACACCGACTGGCACGTGGGTCGGCTCGCTGTCGTGCCCGACCTGCGAGGCCAGGGGCTGGGCCGATGGCTGCTGCGCACCGCCGAGGCCGCCGCCGAACCCGCCTGCCGTCGCATCCTGCTGGTCACCGGCACCAAGAGCCTGCGGAACATCGACCTCTACCACAGCGAGGGATACCAGTCGGTGCCACTCGCCAGCCCGGACGGAACCACCTGCCTTACCAAGGACATATTCGTCAGGTCACGCTGACACTCAAGGCGCTGGCCTTGGTCCGTGGTTCCCGTCGTAGTCACCCAGATTCACCGACGACAACCGTTCGTCCCAGCTGTCCCAGTACGCCTGCTTCTTCGAGCCCCAGTAGTAGTTGTGGTATCCCAACAGATCGCCGTAAGCCTCATGGTTTTCGACACGGTCGGGTGTCCCGAACTCGTTGAGGAACTCCTCGTAGGACCGCAGCGAGCTGAAGTGGGCCAGGGGGCCGCGCTCCGCAGCGTAGAACGCGAAGCCGACCACTGTTCCGCCCGCGATCTTGTAGCTCATGTTGCCGGCGATATGCAGCATGCCCCCAGCGTTACAGCCAAGACTGCCCGCAGCCCCCACGGTTACTGCGAAGTGAGGACTCAGTCAGGGCCGACGTCTACGTAGAGAATGAGCACATCTCGGGAGCGTTCCGGAGGCTTTGATCACCGTTCAGCAAAGGCAAGACTTGGTTGACCTGTAGATGGACCTGTTGCCCCTGCAACTTCCACGTCGTTGGACGGGCCTGGAGGAGCCGCAGGACGCGTTGGTCACAGCCTCGGACAGGAACGGCCCCTTGTTACCGCAGGGGGCCGTTCGTACGGGCATGAGGGATCAGCAGGTTCAGCGTCGCGCGTGGAGCCCGGCAGGATGCCGGGAAGCGGACGGCCTACACGCGCCCGACGATGCCGACCGGGGCAGGTGCGGCCTCCTCAGCCGTCGCACACCGTCTTGGCGTAGCGGGCAAAGCCTTCGAGCGTATGGAACGTGGCGACGTAGCCGCCGTGCTCCTCGCCCTCCCACCGCTTGGTGAGGATCACGGCGGAGCCGGTCCGGCCGCGCATCTCGCTGATCCGGAACGGGAAGTCTTCCACTGGCCCACCGCCCTCGTTCCACGAGCGCAGGTCGTAGATCTGGTCGTCGTCCAACGTGGGTGGTGCCAGCTTCGTCTGCCAGCCGGCCGTCGGGTCGAGCAGCGCAACTTCCTCTGCGGTACGGGCGCCGCGGCCGGGATCCCGATCGAGCTGAATCACCTTGTCGGTGACCCCGCCGTCTTCTTTGCCGAGATAGAGGGTGATCCGGTCAGTCCCCTTGCCTCGGCACCAGTCGAACACCCCAACCAGCCGTCCGTCGGCGTCCAGCCGTACCCCGACCGCGCCCTCGATGACCGGGCTGCAGCCGCTCAGCCCTGCCAGCACCAACGCGCAGATCAGTCCCAGCATCCCCGTCCGTCGCATCCCTTCAGCGTGAGCACCGACGGTCACCAGGTGGTCACGACGAGAGGACGGCTTGACGGCATCGAGGATCGGCTTCCACCGGGCGGCCCAGCACGCTGCTAGCGTCGTCGCGTGTCGATGTTCCGCACCCCTCAGGTGGTTCTCTTCAGTGCGGACGTTGCTCGCGCCGCCGGGTTCTACGCCGGACTTGGCTTCACCGAGACCTTCCGGGTGCCGACCGAAGGTGAGCCGATCCACATCGATCTCGTGCTCGACGGCTACCGGATCGGCATCGCCTCGGTGGCCTCCACCCGGGACGATCACGGGCTCGACCCCGTGTCCCACGGTCAGCGTGCGGCGGTGATCCTGTGGACCGACGACACCGCCGGGGCGTACGCCGAACTGACGGCGAACGGCGCCCCCGCGCTGGCCGCGCCGCACCGCTGGCTCGATAACCTGCTGATCGCCTGGACGGCCGACCCGGACGGCAATCCGATCCAGATCGTCCAACGGCTCTGACAGCCTCGTACGCACCCGATCGCTCTGGACGAATGGTTCTCCTACGCCGAACGCCTGCCGGGAATTCGGGAGCCTCGCCGAGGACTTTCAGGCACACCTTCAGGGCGACGACGGCGAGCGGTACACCACGAGTGGCGTCCTTCCCCGCAGTGCTTAGCGGTGCGGGCGGATCCTCTTGATGCCAACGAGGTCCAGTCCCGTGGACGACGAACGGCCCCTGCCCTGGCGGGAGGGACCGTGTGGCGCTCGGCGTCGCCTGTGCGGGAGACCGCGGCGTGGGGTGTGTTCAGCCCTGCTGGTAGCGCTCGTTGCGTCGAAGGGCCTCTTCGAGTTGGTCCTCGAGAATGATGATCCGGCAGGCCGAGGCGATGTCGGTGCCCTGGTCGCACATCTCCCGGGCTCGCGCGGCAAGGCGCAGCTGATAGCGGGAGTAGCGGCGGTGCCCGCCGCCGGAGCGCTGCGGGGCGATCAGTTTGGCGTCACCGAGCCGACGGAGGAAGTCCTGCGAGCAGCCGATGATCTCGGCGGCTCGGCCCATGGTGTAAGCGGGGTAGTCCTCGTCGTCGAGCATGTCGTCCGATTGGGTCAATGAAACCTCCATCACGAGGGCCCCGGTGCTCGAAAGCACCGGGGCCCAAGGGTTGTGGGTCAGGAACACCATCTGCCGACAGAGCGTCGGCTTGTCTTGTCCGCACCGGCCGTCAACGACGGCATCGGGTGCGAGGATCGCATATGCGTGACCGGAGACCACCTCTCGTTCGATGGAAACTGCGGTGTCCGCGCCCAGCCCACGACTGCGGCTGGCTGCGGGCGATCCAACGGTGTAGTGCCCTCCCTTGCCTCTGATTTCCTCTGCCATTCCTCGTGCTGTCCGTCGGTGTCCGAGCCCCACGCGACTTCTTGGCCCTGACACGTACGACGAACCTTGCTCACCTCGGGTGAAGCCCTGAACGAGCGTCAGCCTCACCCGCAACTTCTCGTGCGTCATACCAACTGCGACAGAACCGAGCGGACCTCAAGTTCCTGGCCCAGCTCCTTCGCCCTCGGGTGGGGCGGCACGTCAGCGTCTTTACTTGCTCCGTCTTCGACTTCAGGAACGTTAGCGCATGGCAGCAAGAATATCTAGCGCTTCGCACAGAGATTTTCTCTGCCGACGTGCGCAACCCCGTCGGCCGTGCGGCGGAGGGCGACGCCGGCGGGCCGGGCCGACGCCGCGCGGGCGACCAGAAACACCCGGCGGGTGTCTACGGGCCGGCCGGCCCACGACGTTAATAGGGCGTGACGTTCGAGGAGTACGCGTTCGCTCGCACTTCGGCGCTGATCCGGCTCGCCCGGCTGCTGACCGATGACGAGCACCGAGCCGAGGACCTCGTTCAGGAGGTCCTCGCCATGGCGTACGCCCGGTGGGGGCGCATCTCCCGGACGGACCGACCGGACGCCTACGTCCGTCGGATGCTCGTCAACGCCCACCACTCGTGGTGGCGTCGGCGCAGCAGCCGGGAGGTAGCGGTCGCCGCCGTGACGGACCGGGCGGGCACCGCCGACGAGGCCGCCGCGCTCGCCGAACGCGACGCGTTGTGGCGGCTCGTCCGCGAACTGCCGACCCGTCAGCGCACCGTGATCGTTCTGCGCTACTACGAGGATCTGGACGACGCGATGATCGCCGAGATCATGGCCTGTTCGGCAGGCACCGTCCGCACCCACGCGAAGCGTGCCCTGGCCACGCTGCGGAAGCGGCAGGAATCCACGATCCCCGCCCGGACAGGAGGGTTCTGATGTTCAGCGACCTCGATCAGCAGCTCGCCGCGACGCTCAAGCAGCGTGCGGGTGGCGACATCGACCCGACACCGATCGTGGAACAGGCCCGTCAGCGGGGTCGACGGCTCCGACGCCGTCACCGCGGGTTCGTCGCCGGGGGTGTGGCAGCGGCGTGTCTCGCTCTCACCGCGGTGGTGGCGCTGCCGATCGGCGGGGGCACCGATGACCCGATCATGCCGGCCGCAACGCTCCTGCCGCCGGAAATGCCGGGGCAGGCCGGCGCCACCGCACGCCCGGAGGACGTCGGCGCGGATCCGGACGTGGTGCACTTCTCGGTCGACTCCCTGGTCGACGGCGCCGAGTACGCGACCTGGCGCGCCGGGCGCGGCATCGAGAGCGTCGAGTTTCGGGGGCCGACAGGTCAGGCCCGGTTCGCGCTGGCGCGCACCGTGACGTCGTTGGACGAGCTACCGCAGACGTTGTCCTCCGCTGGACGGCCGCAGGCCCGCACCGACGTGCGGGTCGGCGACCGCCCGGGCGTGGCCTGGTTCGATCCGTCCGGTGATCAGAAGCTCTGGTTCGTACGCTGGCAACCCGCCGACGGGCTCTGGGCCCAACTGGACTCGTACGCCACCGGCCGCGACGAGGCGACGGCCACGGCGAGCCGGGTCCGGTTCGACGCGGCCCACCGCTGCGTCGTGCCGTTCCGCCTGGAGTCGCTGCCCCCCGGCGGACGGCTGCTCGAATGCTCGGTCACGCTCGGCCAATCGGAGCACGGCGACTTCGTCGACGGCTCACTCGTGGTCGGCGACGAAGCCGGTCGCTGGCTGACCGTCCGGGCGCAACTCGCCCCCGCTGGCGACAAGGCCCGTTCCGGGGATCTCGTCGCGGGACCGTACCGGGCGCGTCGGCAGGGCAGCGACGTCCTGGAGATGACCGTGCAGCCCTGTGCCGTCGAGGCGTTCCGCAAGGGTTGGGGCAATGGCTACACCGAATCGGAAGGCTTGGCGATCCTCGGCGGATACCGGCCGGCCCGCGACCTCGACCGCCCAGAGACCTGGTGACGCGCCTGCGGTCACGAAAATCGTGGGCTACCGGTCGTGCGGACCGGATCCAACAGGGCGCGCCCGGGCCTCGTGACGTCGGCCCGGGCGCGACGTGCGTCAGGAGGCGTACGCCTCGAGTTCCACCACCCGCGAGTAGCCGGCGGTCTCGTTGCTGGTCAGCGTGACGACCCGGAACGCGCTCGCGATCAGCGGTGTGAAGGTCGAGCTGACCTGACCGGCGACGTTGCCGCGCACCTGGGCGACGGTCTGCCAGGTCTCGCCGACCCGCACCTGGACGTCCCAGTCGCGCAGCCCGTACTTCGCGGCCGGGTACTTGGTGGAGTCGAGCGTGTAGAGGTCGACCCGGCCGACGGTCTGCGGACGGTCGAACGTCACCTGGAGCCAGTCGGGAAAGGCGCCCTTGTTCGCGTCGTTCCAGCCGGTGGTGGTTGCCCAGTGGTTCGAGTCGCGGTCGCCGTCCACCGCGCCGCAGGCCGGGTAGTTGGGCAGGTTCTCCGAGGAGGCGGTCACCGGCACGTACCTGGCGAGGTTGCCGGTGGTGTCGACCGGCCCCGGGGTCACCTCCACCGGCACCGAGAGCCGACGCTCACCGGACCGGACGTTGATCGTGTACCGGCTGCCGGGCACGGTGTCCCGGGGTGCGGTGACCGTGATCGGCACCTTGAGCGTGTAGCCGGCGGGCAGGTAGCTGGAGACGAGGGTCCTGGACAGCTGAAGCGGCGCGGTCACCTCAAGGAACGCGTCGGCGTACACGGCCGCGCGGCCGGTGTTGCCGAACTGGAGCTGGAAACCCTGGTTCGCGCAGGGTATCGGGTTGACCTGCACCAGGCTGACGTCGGAGGCGAGGCTCAGCCGGGTCGGGTCGGGTCGGCCGGCGACCGCGGGGGCCGTGCCGCCGATCGCCACCAGGGCGATGACGGCACCGGCGACGGCTGCCTTCCGGCCACGGGACAGGCCGGCGAGCCGGCGCCAGAGGGTACGTGTCATGGCTTTACCTCTCATGCCGGGTGCAGGCCGGGGTTGCCGGCCTCGACGGCGAAGGAACTGATGGTCTCGACGGGCGCGTCGTTCCGGTCGACGTACGGCACCGCCCGGTAGTCGGCCCGCAGCTCCCGCTCGGTGAGCCGGACCCGGAGATAGCCACGCCGCTCGTTGACGAGCTTCAGGTGCGGGTTGCTGTCCAGGAACTTCTGCCCGGCGGCGGAGATCTCGCTGCCGTTGCCGCCGCTGCTGATCGACGTTCCCACCAGCTCCACCCCGTACGTCTGCGAGTCGGGGTTGGTGAAGTCACGCTTCATGTCGAACGCGTAGGCGGCGTGTACGTCGCCGGTGAGGACGACCGGGTTGCGTCCCCGCAGCATGGCGAGGCCGTCGAGGGTGAGCTTCTGCTCGGCGGCATAGCCGTCCCAGGCATCCATGTTGTACAGGTCGCCGGCCGTCGGGTCCTGGTCCATCCGGCTCATGATCACCTGGTTGGCGAGCAGGTTCCAGGTCGCGTGCGAGGTGCGCACACCGTCTAACAGCCAGCGCTGCTGCTGTGCGCCGGCCAGGGCGCGCGCCGGATCGCGGCGCTGCTCCGAGTCGACCTTCCAGCCGTCCCCCGATGCCTGGTCGGCGCGGTACTGGCGGGTGTCGAGCACGTTCAGCTCGGCCAGTCGCCCGAAGGTGAACCGGCGGTAGAGCATGTAGTTCGGTCCCTGCGGGGCCGGTGAGCGCAGCGGCATGTGCTCCCAGTACGCCCGGTAGGCGCTGGCCCGCCGGACCAGGAAGTCCTCGACCGGGGCGTTGGTCTTGGAGGTGAGGCCCGCGTAGTTGTCCTGCACCTCGTGGTCGTCCCAGGTGGGGATCCAGGGCGCGGCCTGGTGCGCGGCGCGCAGGTCGGGGTCGGATTTGTAGAGCGCGTACTGGAGGCGGTAGCGGTCGAGCGTGTCGGCCTCGGTGCGGAACTGGCTCGGCACCGGCTCGGCGAGGTTACGCAGTCCCCCGGAGGCGGAGACGCCGTACTCGTAGATGTAGTCGCCGAGGAACACCACGGCGTCGACGTCCTCGGCGGCGATGTGCCGGTGAGCCGTGTAGTAGCCGTCCGGGAAGGA
Source organism: Micromonospora sp. NPDC085948 (assembly GCF_040686315.1). Taxonomy (NCBI): domain Bacteria; kingdom Bacillati; phylum Actinomycetota; class Actinomycetes; order Micromonosporales; family Micromonosporaceae; genus Micromonospora; species Micromonospora sp. NPDC085948. The sequence goes on from NZ_JBFBJW010000001.1 coordinate 84,828, forward strand.
CTGACACGAGGCGACCGCGAAGGTGAGGTGGTCGACCCGCTGCCCGGGTGCCGGGGTGGTCCGGGTACGACCGACCGGGCTGAGGTGCCGGCCGACCTTGAAGCGGTACCAGTAGCGACGGCTCGGCTGTAGGCCGCGCACGTCCACATGCACGCTGTAGCTGTACTCGGGTCGCGCGGTCGCGCGTCCGGACCGGACGATTCGCCGGAACCGCTCGTCGGTCGCCACCTGCCACTCCACCTCGACCGCGTGGTACGGCATACCGCCCAGCGGCTCGTACGGTCGCGGTGCCAACCGGGTCCAGATCACCACCGCTTCGGGTAGCGGGTCACCGGAGGCGACGCCGAGGGTGAACGGGTCGTCGCCCAGGGTGCTGGTGGCGGCGGCACTCGACTGGCCCGGCAGGTTCGTCGCGAAGGCGAGCGCCGTCGCGGCGCCGGTGACGGTCAGGAACCGCCGGCGCGCCAGACGGGCGGCCGGTCTGGGGTCTTCCACTGGGATCACTCGCAGGACTCCTCTCGAAGGGGGCACGACTTGTCCCGCAGTCGTTGATCATTAAGTGGGAGCCAGTTGGCCGCCGGGTGGCGAACTGGTGATCATGGCGTGGACCGGGTCCGACATCCGCTCGTCAGGGACGAGGCGCTGGCAGGTCAGAACGCCGCCGGGTGATTGTGGTCGCCGCCGGACAGCGGCACGGCGCCGAGACCCGGGCGGTGACAACGAGAAGCCCCGGACCTCTGCACAGGGTCCGGGGCTTTCCGAGAACTACCTACACCGCACCCTCATTCGGGGCCGAGGAGCAGGGGTGCCACCCCGGTGATCCGGAGCACCCGCAGAGTGACTCCGCTGGCATGTCGGATCGAGAAACGGGAACCGACCCGATCCGCCCGCTCATGCGCCAGCAGGAGTACGTGCACACCCGCGGCGCTGAAGAAACTGACGCCGGTCAGGTCGCAACAGACTTCCGGATGGCTGTCGACCGCGTTGAACAATGCCGTCGCCAGGCGCGGCGCGGTGTCCATGTCGACATACCCGACCGGGGCGACGACCATCCGGTCGGCGGAGATGGCCGCGGACAGGTCGAGGGGCTCGACGAAGCGGGTCACCTGGAACGACAGCTCACTGGAATCCGCTTCCGCGGAGCCAACTGCCGGACGGATGCCGAGTGTCGCTGGTGTGGCCTGCCCGGGGCTGATTGCCGCAGGGGGACGAGCGAAATGGGTCTGCAAAAGTGAGTGACGTTCAATCATAGGCTCGCGCCTCCTGTCATGATCCGTAACAGGACGGGCGCGTGGCTTGACCCGAACTCAACGGTAATCGGAAGGACCGCCGACCGCCAGTCGACTCGTACGCCGGAGCCAAATTCAGCCGGAGCGACGACTGCCGGGCCGCCACCCCAGGCGACACCAGCAGCCGCTCACGGCAGGGAGCCCGCGTCACCGCGATCACGCTTGGGGCTCGCCGGTCGGGCGGCCCTCTCGACGAGCGCGGCGGCCACGTCGCGCAGTTTGCGGTTGGAGTCATGGGACACCTTCGCGAGGACGGCGAACGCCTCGTCCGGGGTGCAGCGGCGTTCGCCCATGATGATGCCCTTCGCCTGCTCGATGACCGCGCGGCTCTGCATGGCCGACTGCATCTGCGCCGCCAGGGTGACGGTGGTGTCGTACAGGTGGGCGTTGGCGAGGGCGACGGCGGCGTACCCGGCGAACGTCTGCGCGAGGGTGACCGCGTCGTCGTCGAAGGCGCCCGGTGCGATGCCGTAGATGTTCAGCGCGCCGAGCACTGTCTCCTGGATGGGGAACCCGATCGACAGTGAGCTGAGCGCTCCGTCCTGCACGGCTCGGGCCGCCCACTCCGGCCAGCGAACCTCCTGGGCCATCTCCGGAACGGACACGACGGTGGCCTTTCGGGCCGCCTCCAGACACGGGCCATGGTCGAACTCGTACTGCAGCTCGTCGAGCCGGAGCGCCATCTCGCCGCTGAACGCGGCGGTGTGCGCCCCCTCCTGCTTCAACAACGTCACCGACACCTCCTCCGCGCCGGGGATCGTTCGCCGTGCGAGTTCGGAGACCTGGGTCAACACTCCGGACAGGTCGGTCTCGCCGAATTTGATCTGGCCGAGTTCGATGATCGCCGCATTGGGATCAATGCGCTGCTGTGCCATGACTTCAAAGTCCTCGTGCCCGGGGCGCGTACCGGTTGCAGGAAGGCGACGGCAGCGCGCGTGGTGATGGCGCACCGCGAGCACGGAGCGCCGCACGGGCTCGCCAACCGAGCCCGGCGCCCGCTGCTGGACGCTGGCTGGCCGACGCTGGAGCGTCGGCTGCGGCAACAACTATACGACGCCGACCGGAGCGGCTCCCAAGGTGCGGCCCGGTCGTGCCCAGCGCGGGTGCCGGGACGCCGAGTCGCGTGGACGGCGTGCGGCGTGCCGATCGGCCGACAGGCGAACGGCAGTCGTTTGACCTCTGTGGCGACTGGGCATGGTGGCACGAGAAGCGTGAGCGCGACGCCCCGGTCTGGGATGTCTCGATCGCACCAGGGCGTGCGAGCCGGGTCTCGTCCTCACCCGACAGCGGCTGCGGGAGGCACCGATGCCAGCAGGATCAAGCCCCAAGAGGGAGCGGCAGTACGAGCACATCAAGGACAGCGCGCAGGAGCGGGGCGCGTCGGCCGGTCGGGCCAAGGAGATCGCCGCCCGCACGGTGAACAAGGAACGGGCCCGCTCCGGTGAGGCGCGTACGTCGAGCCGGTCGTCCCGCAACGACGTGTCGTCCGGGCATCGTGGCGGTAAGCGCTCCCACAGCGGCGCGCAGGGTCGCACCAAGGAGCAGCTGTACAACGAGGCGAAGCAGCGTGGCGTCAAGGGGCGCTCCTCGATGTCGAAGGCGGAGCTGGAGCGCGCCCTGTCGAAGTAGTGAACCTTCCGGGTGGGCGCTGCCGGCGTACCTCGGGTGCCGGCACCCCACCGCGGTCGAGGTACGTCAGACCCCGGACGTGCCGGCCGCCCGGTCGACCAGGGCCTGGGCGACGTCGCGGACCTTGCGGTTGGAGTCCTGGGAGACCTTCGACAGGATCGCGAACGCCTCGGCCGGGCCACAGCGCCGCTCGCCCATGATGATGCCCTTGGCCTGCTCGATGACCGCCCGGTTGGCCATCGCCTCGCGCATCTGGCGGGCGAGGTTCGCGGTGCTGTCGTAGAGCTGGGCGTTGGACAGGGCAACCGCGGCGTACGCGGCGAACGTCTCCAGCACCTCCACGGTCTCCTCGTCGAAGGCCTCGGGTGTGTGCGCGTAGACGTTGAGCGCTCCGACGACAGCTTCCTGGATCGGCAGGCCGATCGACAGGGAGCTGCCCAGGCCCCGCTGTCGCGCACGGTCGGCCCACTCGGGCCACCGCTCCTCGTGGGCGAGATCGGGGACGGACAGGACGTCGCCGCTGGCCGCCGCGTCCAGGCAGGGACCCCGCCCTTGGGCGTACTGCCGCTCGTCCATCTCGCGGGCCACCTCGTTGGTGAACGCCGCCGTGTGACCGACCCCGCCGCGGATCAGGGTGACCGACGCCTCCACCGGCATGGGCAGGACGCGTTTCGCGAGCTCGGCGACCCGCTGGAGGACCTCGTCGAGATCCACCTCGGCGAGCTTGATGCTCCCGAGTTCGGCGAACGCGCTGGCAGGGTCGGACGGCAGGCGGGGCATGTGCACCAGATCCTCGGGGCCGGCGCGCCTCTGGGCAGCGGAGCCGAGGGGCGTGCGGATGGCAGCACGTCGAGCGGGCTGCTGCACAGATCCTCGGACAGACCTGGGACCAACGCCAATTTCTTGACGCCGGCTCGCCTCGCCCCATCCGGGAGCAAGGGCTACAGAATTTTCACCCTACTCCCCCGGCCGCGAGGTGGCCCGCGACAACGACCGAGGGCGGCCGGCGGGCCTACTCAGACGGGCCGCAGCAGGGCGGCCAGCGCCTCGTCGCCCTGGCCGAGCTGCCCGCCACCGGTCGACCCCACGACCAGGAAACGCCGACAGCCGTCGAGTTCCACGTACCGGTCGGGGCCGGCGGTGCCGTTCAGTGGACGCAGCACCGCGAAGCGGGACGCCGGGGTGGCGCAGTCGGCCACCGCCCGGCGGTTGGCCAGCGCCCGCAGCACAGCCGCCTGGCGCTCGGCCGGCAGCGGTCCGCCGTACACGAAATCGCCTGCCGGTTTGCCGCTGCCCCGCTCTGCCGGGGGGACCTGGTAGACGCAGAGGCGCAGCGGCCCGGCGGCCGGCGAGGTGGCCACCGCGGGTGGCCCGGGCCGACCGTTGCTGGTCTCCACCCACACCAGGTCCGTCCACCGCTGCTCGCATCCGGCGGCCTCTGCCGCCCGGCCTTCGACCTGCTGGACGACACGGCTGTCCACGGTGGTCGTCGACAGTTCGGCGAGTGCCGTCCGCACCTCCGCGCGTGGCTTGCCACAGGTGTCCGTCGGTAGGTGCGGCCGCAGCCAGCGGCCCCGGTCGTCGAGCAGGGCCAACCACGGTGGGACGATCATTTCCAGGGTGCAGTTGGTGTCCCGGTCGGATTCCTGGTCGGGCAGACGCAGTGCGGTGAGCAGCGGCGTGATCTGCGTGGCGCGCCGCTCGGTGGCGACCTGGTCCCGCCCCCCGTCCCGTCCCGGACGCAACTCCCGGCCGCAGAGCACGGCCGCGACCGGGGTGAACGCGGGGTCGATCCGCCCGATCCTCGGTTCGACCCCGGCCGGTGTGGGCGCCCCCGTGTCCGGCACGCCCATGATCGCGCCAGCCTGTGGTGCCGTTTCGGCGCAGGAGGTCCACGCTTCGAGGATCTGCGCCGGGCCGGGCTCGTCGGCCCCGCCCGGACCGATGGTCGTGCCACCGCAGCCACCCAGGGCCACGCCGAGCAGTGCCACCGCCAGTGCCGTTCGACCAGAGCGCATCCGGCTCACCACCTCTCCACCCGAGGATGGGACGGACGACGACCACACTCGGTTCCGGCAGGACTGGAACCGGCATCATCCGTCGGGCGTCACAGTGGGATGGACAGACTGCGTGCCGCGATCCTCAGCACGACCACGTTGCTCGCCCTGGTGGGGTGCTCCGGCCCGGCGCCGAGCTCCCCGATCGCAAGCCGGACCGCGCCACCGAGCCGGACCGCGCCGCCGAGCCCGGCGGCGCCCACCGTGCGTGTCGTCGAGGAGGACCGTGCCGACCTGCACCTCTGGGTGACCAACCAGTCGTTCCGGGACGACCCGGTCGCTCTCACGGTCAGCATCGACGGCATCGAGATCGTCGATCGGCACTTCGCCGTCGAGAATCAACACAACTTTGTCCTGTTTCCGGTGCAGGTCCCACCGGGCCGCCATGTGCTGCGCGTCGTCTCGGGCACGGGGGTCGAGATCCAGGAGACCTTCACGATGCCCGAGGCCGGACGCCAGTACGCGGCCATCGACTACGAGAACGCCGTGGACGATGCTGGTCGGCGGGTCAACTGGTTCATTCGGTCCACCCCGATCGCGTTCGCCTGATCGAGCGACGGCGTGACGCGGGTGACCGGCGGGGACGCCGCCGGCTCACCCCGGTGCGCCCGCCGGCATGATGACCGAATGGCACATCTGGGACTTGTCGCGCTGCTGGTCAGGGACTACGACGAGGCGATCGACTTCTACGTCGGCGACCTCGGTTTCGAGCTGGTGGAGGACACCGCCCGACCAGACGGTTCCCGCTGGGTGGTGGTCCGCCCGGCGGGCGCCCGCGAGACGGCGTTGCTGCTGGCCCGGCCGAGCACCGCCGAGCAGCGGGCGCGGGTCGGTGACCAGACCGGCGGCCGGGTCGGGCTGTTTCTCTACACCGAGGACTTCGCGCGTGACCACGCCCGGATGGTGGCAGCCGGGGTGCGTTTCCTGGAGGAGCCACGGCACGAGGCGTACGGTTCGGTGGCGGTCTTCGTCGATCTCTACGGCAATCGGTGGGACCTGCTGCAGCCGCGCAGCACGCCGTGACACATTAGCGACACCGCGCGCACATTAGGTTACGCTCGGCACCGCCCATGCTATTCTCCGATGTCGATCTCTGCCGCGCGGACCCCTACCGGGTCGTTGTCGGAAGGACACCTCCCGATGCCGGCCGTTGCCGCTCCCACCGTGCCCCCCACGCTGGACAATCCCGCCGGTGGTGCGCTCGTCCTCATCTTCACCACGATCCCGGCGATACTGCGTCTGACCTGCGGTGTGATCGGTGGGGCGGTGGCCCTGTCGGTGCCGGCCCCGTCGGTTGAGCCCGCCGTGCTGCTGCCCGGCGTGGCAGCGTTCACCGGCTGGTCGATCTGGTACGCGTACCGCGCGATGCGCCAGGGAATCACCCCGAGCCTGGTCGCCGCTGACGTCACGATCACCGCGTTGGTCTGTCTCCTCATCCCCGTGCTGGTCGCACCCGGGGTGTTGCCCGGCGAGGGCAGTTGGATCGCCGTGCTGGCCAGCACCACGGTGATCAACGCACAGGCCACCGCCCCGGCGCGCTGGTCGATTCCGGCCGGGCTGCTCGTCACCGTCACCTACGCGACGGGCGCGCAGGCCGCCGGCAATGCCACCGAGGCACGGGCACACGCGACCACCCTGCTGGTGCAGACCGCCTGCACGGCGATGATGGCGGCGGTGATGCGCCGACGCATCGGTCGCGCCGACCGCGCGTTCGTCGAGCATCAACGGCTGACCCGGCAGGCACTTGTCGCGCGGGCCGCCCGCGACGCCGAACGCCAGCAGAACCGCGACCTGCACGACACGGTGCTCGGCACCCTCACCATGGTGGGACTCGGTGCGGTGACCGGGTCCTCGGCCACGTTCCGCGACCGGTGCGACGCCGACCTGCGTACCCTCGTCGCGCTCACCGACGTCGGCCCGGTGGCCGGCGACGGCCCGGTGCCGCTCGACGGTCGGATGCGGGCGGTGGCGGGCCGACTGCCCGAGCTGTCGACGCAGCTGGACCTGACGCCGTGCGCGGTGCCCGCCGGGGTGGCCGACGCGATCGGCGAGAGCGCCTACGCGGCGCTGTCCAACGTGGTCCGTCACGCGCCGGGCGCGCGGGTCACGCTGCGGCTGAGCCGGCACGCGGTCGGCGTCGTGGTCGAGGTCGCCGACGACGGCCCCGGCTTCGACCCGGCCACCGTCCCACCCCACCGGTACGGGCTGCGCGAGTCGATCCACGGTCGGATGGCAACGGTCGGGGGGCGGGCCGACGTGCGATCGGCACCCGGGGCCGGCACCCGAATCCGACTGGAGTGGCCCGGTGTCGGCTGATCTCGGCGCCGCGGCGCCCCACACCGCCGCGACGGAGACACCGGATCGGATCGGCGTGCCCCTCCCCCCGGAGCCGGCGACCACGGCAGGGCTCGCCGCGCCGGCCGCGGTGGCGCACGCGTCCGACCGGGGCGCCCGGATCGTCGCCGTGGCCATCGCACTGGCCTGGCACGTCGCGATCGGGCTGCCGGCGGTGTTGGCCGCCCGCACGGAGTTCACCGCGCCGACGGTGGTGCTCGGCGGCTGGGCGCTGGTCGCGGTGGCCGGCGCGGTGGCCGGGGTCCAACTGCTGCGCGGCTCGCCGCTGCCGCCGGGGCTGCTGGCCGGACTGCTGCTGGCCGTCGACGTGGCCGTCTTCGCCGCGGTCGGCGAGGAGCAGTTGTTCACCGCCGCCAACTGGGTGTGGGGCACCCTCGGCTGGTTCTTCGTGCTGGCGGTGTGGGGTCGGCGGGTGGTGGGGCTGGTCGCGCTGCTGAGCACACACGCGATCATCGCGCTGCTCGCGGTGCTCGGGCACGGCCCCGACCCGACCGACGTGGCCCGCTACGTGATGTACGTCTACGGCACGTTCTCCCTCCCGGTGGCGGTGTTCGTGGGCAGCGCGACAATCGTGAGCCTGGCTCGCGAGCGGGCGGCCGTCTCCGCTGCCGCCCACGCGATGGCGGCGGAACGCGATGCCGCCGAGCGGGGCCTTCGGGAACGCCGGGACCGGCTCGCCCTGGTCAGCTCGGCAGCCGGGCGCGTGCTCGGGGAGTTGGCCGCCGGCCAGGCCGACCCGGACGACCCGGAGGTGCAGCGGCGCTGCGTACTGGCCGCCGCCCGGCTGCGCCGACTGATCGCCGAGTCCGACGACGTGCCCGACCCGCTGCTGCACGAGTTGCGAGCGGCCGCCGACCTCGCCGAACGCAACGGCCTGCCGATCGACCTGGTCACCATCGGCACCCCACCGCCGCTGCCGGTGGAGATCCGCCGTCGGCTGGCGGACCCACTCACCGGCGTCCTCGCCGACGCCCGGGGCTGGGCCCGGCTGACAGTGGTCTCCGGCCCGGACGAGGTGGTGGTCAGCCTGGTCACACCGGACCGGGAAGGTCCCGACGCCACCGGCCCACCCCCGGGGGAGCACGACGACGGGCAGGTGGAGCACCTCTACGAACGGGACGGAAGCATCAGATGGGCGCAGACCCAGTGGCGACGGTGACCGGTGACCGGCCGATCGGGGTGGCGATCGTCGACGACCACCCGGTCGTGGTCGAGGGGGTCCGTGCCTGGCTCGCCACCGAGCCGCGGCTGACCGTACTGGCCACCGGGGACGACCCGGACGAGGTGCTGCGGACGGCACCGGACGCCGACGTCGTCCTGCTCGACCTGCGGCTACACGGGCGGATGGCGCTGGACAAGCTAGCCGAGCTAAGCGCCGCCGGGAGGCGGGTGGTGGTCTACTCGGAGCACACCGACCCGTCGACCATGCTCGCCGCGCTGGACGCCGGGGCGGTGGCGTTCCTGGCCAAGCACGAGGGCCGGGAACACTGTGTGGCGACCGTGCTGGCCGCCGCGAGTGACCGCCCGTACGTGCCGCCCGCGCTGGCCGGGGCGATGGTCGGCGACCCACGACCGGACCGGCCGATGCTGTCCGACAAGGAGCGTGAGGCGCTGCTGCTCTGGTTCCAGTCGATGTCGAAGGCGTCGGTGGCCCGCCGGATGCAGATCAGCGAGCACACCGTGAAGCAGTACGTCGACCGAGCGCGCATCAAGTACACCCGGGCGGGGCGGCCAGCCGCCACAAAGGCGGCATTACTCGCCCGCGCGATCGAGGACGGCCTCGTTCGCCCGGAGGAGATCGGCATCTACCGGTCACACGCGACGCACGACCGGACGACCCCCTAACAGGCGTCATGACAGCGGCCCTCCGATCCGACAGGCTTCATTCACAAGCCAGCTGACCGGAAGGTCGTGACGATGCACGCCGACACGTCCCCCTTCTTCATCGGTCCCCACCGGTTCGACGCTCTGGACGACGACGTGGGGCCGGCCCTGGATCGCCGCTACAACCTGCGTCCCGCGCCCGGTGAACGGGTGCTCGGGCGGCACCAACTGCTGGTTGCGGGCTACCTGCTCGGGCCGAGCGAGGCACGGCGTCGCTGGCAACTACCCGCGGCGGTCTCGGTGACCGTCACCGACCAGCGGATCTGCTGGGTGGGCAGCGGCGCGCAGCTGGCGCTTGTCGTCGACGACACGCCCCGGGCACGGCCACCCGCCCGGCTCAACGGCCTGATGAGCGGGCAGATCCGCTGGCAGTGGCCGTCCCGGTTGGAGGTGCTGGCCGCCGATCGGGACGCGCCGACGCAGTTGCTGGTCGTCTGCGACGCGCTGCGCACCATTCAGCAACCGGCCCTGGCCCTGGGCGGGCCGTCCGCCGCGGTGGCGGCGCTGGCCCAGCAGGTCCGCCGGGCGGTGGCCGAGTTCCGGCTCACCCGCCCCCAACTGGTCGACCTCTCGGCCCAGGAACGCGACGTGCTGCTGCTGCGCGCCGGCCCCAGCCTGCTCGCCGGGGACACCCGGATCACGCTTCCCGGTTCGCTGCCGGTGGAGTTCCACTCCCGAGACGACTACTACCGCTCGGGGCCGGAGCCGGCGCCGTGGGGCGGGCTCGCGGGCGGGGCGGCATCCGGGCTTCGGTGACGCCGACGGCCCACGCGGCGGCTGCCCACGATGACCGGACGGCGTCCGCACCGGCAGACCTCGGCACGCCCGGGTGCGGAACGCCCCGGCCACCGTGACGTCAGACGCTCGACGCCCGTTGCTGCTCCTCGGCCGCGTCCAGGGCGGCGGCCTCCTCCGGCGTGGGGGCGCTGCCGCCCAGGTGCGCGGGCAGCCACCAGGTGTCGTCCGGGCCGGCCGGCGCGTCCGGGTATTCGCGCTGGGCCCGCTCGACGAGCGCGCTGAGCCTGGTGTTCAGCTCGGTGGCCAGCAGGTTCGGGTCCGGGAAGTCCGCCGGGTTGATCGGCTCGCCGATCAGGATGGTGATCGGCGTGTGCCGACGGGTGAGGGTGCGCGGGCGGCCCTTGGTCCAGAGCCGCTGGGTCCCCCACAGGGCGACCGGTAACACCGGGACCTTCGCCGAGCGGGCCATCCGGACCGTGCCGCTCTTCAACTCCTTGACGGTGAACGACTGGCTGATCGTCGCCTCCGGGAAGACGCCGACGATCTCGCCGCGCTTGAGGGCGGCGACGGCGGTGCGGAACGAGGCCGCGCCGGCCTCCCGGTCCACCGAGATGTGCCGCATCCCGCGCATCAACGGGCCGGAGATCCGGTGCGAGAAGACCGACTTCTTGGCCATGAACCGCACCAGCCGGCCCGACGCGTTCGCGCCCAGACCGGCGAAGATGAAGTCGAGGTAGCTGATGTGGTTTCCGGCCAGCACCGCCCCGCCGGTACGGGGAACGTGGTGGGCGCCCTCGATAGTGATCTTCAGATCGAGAAGACGGAACATCGTCTTGGCAGCGGCGATAACGGGCGGGTACACGAGCTCCGGCATCCGCAGAATCTACCCTGCCAGCCTGGGTGACGGACCGGCGGCGGCGCGGGTCGCGCGCCGCCGCCGGCTCGACGGGTCGGTCGATCAGTCGGCGAGCTTGTCCAGGTCCAGTCGGCCCCGGGCGAACGCGTCCACCCGTCCCCAGCGACCCGGGATGTCCAGCACCTCGATCCGGCCCATGCCCACGGGCAGTCGTGGCTCGACGGACAGGTGACCGTCGTGCGGCTCCAGGCCGAGCATGGTCCGCAGCAGCAGCAACGGGGTGCCGGTCGACCAGGCCTGCGGGCTGCACGCTGTCGGGTACTCCACCGGGAACTTGGTGAGGTCCCGGGGGTAGCCGCCGAACGCCTCCGGCAACCGGCCGTCGAAGTACGTGGCCGCGTCCAGGATCCCGTTGGCGATGGTGGCGGCCTCCTCGGCGAAGCCGTACCGGCGCAGGCCCCAGGCGATGAACGAGTTGTCGAACGGCCAGATCGTGCCGTTGTGGTAGCCGATGGGGTTGTACCGGGCCTCCCCCTCGGCGAGCGTCCGGACACCCCAACCGGAGAAGAGCCGCGGCCCCACCAAATGGTGGGCGATCTTCTCCGCCCGCTCGGGTTCGACGATCCCGCTCCACAGCAGGTGGCCGATGTTGGAGCTGAGGACGTCGCACTGGCGGCCGTCCGGGTCCAGGGCCAGGGCGTAGAACTCGCCGTCGGCCACCCACCAGTCCCGGTTGAACCGCTCCTTCAGCGCTGCCGCCTCCCGCTCCAACTGGTCGGCGAACTCCGGGTCATCCCAGAACTGGCGAGCCATCCGGGCCGCGCGGATCTTCGCGTCGTACGCGTACCCCTGCACCTCGCAGGTGGCCCGCGGGAACGGCGGCAGCGTGCCGTCGGAGTAGGAGATGGAGTCCCAGGAGTCCTTCCAGCACTGGTTCTCCAGGCCGGTGTCGGTGTTGCGCCGTTCGTACCAGATGTAACCGTTGCCGACCAGGTCGGCGTAGTTGTCGATCCACCGCAGCGCCGCCCGGGCCTCCTGCTCCAACTCCTTGACCAGCGCGACGTCCCCGGTCCACCGCTCGTACTCGTCGAGCAGCACGACGAACAGCGGCGTCGCGTCCGCCGAGCCGTAGTACGGCGAGTGCGGCTGCTCCTCGAAGGCCGCTGTCTCGCCGTACCGCATCTCGTGCAGGATGCGCCCCGGGTCCTCGTCGCGGAAGTCGTCGAACCGGCTGCCCTGCAACGAGGCGAGGATGCGCAGCGTCGTCTTCGACAACTGCGGGGTGAACGGCAGCGTCTGCAGGCAGGTGAAGATGCTGTCCCGACCGAACATGGTCATGAACCAGGGCAGGCCGGCGGCCGGCAGGGTGGCACCGCCCAACGACAGGGGCGAGAAGCGCAGCGCGGCCAGGTCGATCAGACTGCGCCGGTAGGTGCTGGCCACCCGACCGTGCTGACTGTTGACCTTCGGAGCGTCGGCGATCCACTGCTCCAGGTCGTGCTGGAGGGCGAGCCGCTCGTTGCCGTGCACGCGCAGCCCGAACCGCAGGTCTCGACCACCAGGACCGACCGCGTGCGTCTGGACGTCGATCGAGGTTTCCCACTGCTCGTTGGGTTCCAGGTGAACCGTGTACACGAAACCCTCGCTGTCGTACCGGGCCGACATGGACGAGGAGACCACCGTCTCCCGCCGGAAGTTGCCCCGGCGATAGCCCAGCCGGAGCCGGTCGGACTCGACCTCGGTGTAGATCTCGCCCTTCTTGTTGAGGATCTCGTCCTTGACCTGGAACAGGTCGGCGAAGTCCGACGCCGCGTCCATCCGGACTTCGAGATCGACAGGCTTCTCGTCGTGGTTGAGGATGGTGAGTTGCTCGCAGAAACTGCCGCCCACCGTGCGCTCACGGATGATCGACAGCTTCGCGTCGATGTAGTGCGTGGCCATCCCCGGGACGAGGAAGAACCGGGACTCGAAGTACTGGAGATCGTCGTAGGAGAGCGAGTTGAGCCGCTCACCGTTGACGGTCAGCACCCAGGTGGACAGAAACCGGGTGTCGATGGAGAAGAGCCCGGTCGGCTCGCTCGGAGTCGCCTCGATGTCGCCGGTGTCCTGGCAGACGACGAACGTGTTGCCGTCCAGGATCCGGACCGTGTTGGACTGCCCCATCAGTACCCCTCCCCCGCGAAGCGTCGACGGGGTCCCCGGGCGTCCGGCGAACTCGGGAAGATCCGCTCCACCTGCACCACCAGCCGGGCGTCACCGGTCACCGTCATGTCCCCGCGCAACAGCGCGGCGAGGCCGTGCTCGCGGCCCGCGGCGATGTCGTCGAAGAGGATGGGGCTCGCACCGATGACGGTGTCGGCTTCCCGGTCCTCCTGGCTCACGTTGACCCGGCCGTGGTCGATTCTCAGCAGCCAGTGCCGGGTCTGCGCCCCCTCGTGCAGGTCGATACGCAGTGTCCCGGAGGTCTTCGCCAGCAGGGGTTCGTACCCCCGCCGGTCCAGGTCCTCGAAGAACCTCGTGGTCGCGTCCACCATCGAGTCCACTCCTCCCAGTTGCCCGGGCTCCCGCGCCGCGCTCGCGTCGCGCGGCCGGCCGGCGTCGCACGTCCCGGCACGGGTCCCCGAAGACCCTCCGGTCAATCTCGCCCGAATCGGGTGAGCGGCGGCGTCCCGACAGCGCAGCGCCGGCCCTCCCACAGGGGGAGAGCCGGCGCACGTCCGCGGCGGACGGTCAGTTGTTCGGGTCGTCGGCGCTGATGTCCGCGAGCACCGACTGCGGTTCGCGCTCCACCGCGAGGTCACCCATCGAGATCAGGCCGACCAGGCGCCCGTCCTCGATCACCGGAAGCCGGCGTACGGCGTACGTGCGCATCAGGTCCGCGGCGGCCACCACGTCGTCGTACTGACTCACGGTGATCACATCGCGGGTGGTGATCTGGCTCAGTTGGGTCGAGCCCGGATCCATGTTCTCCGCGACACCACGTACCGTGATGTCCCGGTCCGTGACGATGCCGACCACGTTGCCGCCGTCGGTCACCACCACGTCACCAATCGCACTGTCACGCATCTCCTGCGCGGCAGCGATGAGCGTCTCGTTGCCGTCCATCGTCACCAACCGGGTCGTCATGAACTCTCCGACCGTTGTCATGGTGCTCCCCTCTCGGTGTCGGCACGGCCCGTCTACCCGCCGCCCGGCAGGGGGTAACGCCCACCGCCGGTGGCTATCTGCGCGAGCGCGGGTGCCGCGGGTGCGAGTGCCGCAGTCGCCGGAGGCGCCGCAACTCGTACAGGCCGCTGCTGGTCAGCGAGAAGAAGATCGGTAGCAGCAGGAAGATCCCCAGTGCGAACAGCGGGTTGACCAGGTATCCGACGAGAATCGCCAGCGAGTACCCCAGCACGCCGGCCGCGGCCCGCGCCCGTTCGCTCGGGAAGAAGAAATCCGCCACGGCCTCGTCCAACAGATCACGATGTCGGGCCAGGTAGTGGTACAGCCCCAGCCAGGTCAGCGAGAGAAACGCGCCGGCCAGGCCGTAGAGGACCACGGCGGCCCGCTGGTCCGCCCGGTCCCCCTCCCGCAGCGCCTGCGAGAGCACCGAGGTGGCGAACGGCAGCAGCGCGGTGCTGAACAGCACCCCGAGGTTGTACCACTGGAGGCCCTTGCCGCTGCTGGTCACCCGGTTGAAGGTGGCCCGGTGGTTTATCCAACTGACCGCGACGATCACGTACGACGTGACGTACGCGAGGTACGCCGGCCACTGCTCGAAGAGCGCGTCCAGCAGCTGACCGCGTCCGACCCGGGGTGGCTGGAGGTCGAGCACCAGCAGCGTGATGATGATGGCGAAGACACCGTCGCTGAACGACAGCAGACGGGAGGTTTCCCGGCGCAGGGACGGGCCGCCGGGGCGAGCCTCGTCGCCTGTCGTGTCGGCGCCCATCCCACTCCCCCCGCGTTGCCTGCCGTTCCGCGTTGTCGGCACGGCAGCGCGTTATACCCGCCGGCGGGCGGCACACCCACCCGTGGGCGACAGCAGTCCTCGGGTCCGCTGCCTATCGTGGGCAGATGATGCCGGGCGAGGGGGAGCTGCGGGACCTGGTCGTCGGCAGCCGTTGGCTGACCCGGGCGCTGTGCGTGGTGCGTGACTCCGGGCTGCCAAACGCCTGGATCGGGGCGGGCGCTCTGCGCGACCTGGTCTGGGGCGACCGCTACGGCGACGGGTTCGACCCGACGACGGTCCGGGACGTGGACGTGGTCTTCTTCGACCCGACGAGGCTGACCCGCGACGACGACCACGGGGCCACCGCCCTTCTCACGCGGGCGTGGCCGCAGCCGCCATGGGAGGCACGGAACCAGGCGGCGGTGCACACCTGGTACGCGGCGAAGTTCGGCGGTGACCCGATCACCCCGTACGGCAGCGTGGCCGAGGCGATCGCCACCTGGCCGGAGTACGCGACCGCGGTGGCCGTCCGCCTGGACTCGACCGATCGGCTGGAGGTCTGCGCTCCGTACGGTCTGGCGGATCTGCTGGGCGGGATCTGGCGGCACAACCCGGCGCGGGTGGACGTGGCCGCGTCTCGGCAGCGGTTGGCCCGGCACCGCCCGGCGCAGCGCTGGCCCGGGGTGACCGTGATCGAACCAGGCTGACCAGCAGCTACGGGCGCAACAGCCCAGAACGACGGGCGTGCGTCAGCCCCGGGGCGGCATCCCGTAGACGCGCTCCACGTGCAGCCGCAACACCAGCCGCCCGTCGTCGACCATGGCCTGGCGGTACTCGTCCCAGTCCGGGTGTTCGCCGCTCAGCGCCCGGTAGAGCGCCACCAACTCCTCGACCGTCTCGTCTCCGGGCGCCGCGGCCGGCGCGGTCAGCTCGGCGCGACCCTCGACCACCGCGTACGCCCAGCCGTCCTCGCTGCCGACGTGGAAGCTGGCGCGCGGATCCCGACGCAGGTTCGCGGTCTTGGCCCGGCCGTCGGTGACCGAGACCCGGATCAGGCCGGCGTCCCGGTCGAAGGAGTAGACCACTGTGGACATCTGCGGCCGCCCGTCCCGCTTGATGGTCGCCAGCACGCCCATCGAACGGCTGGAGATCAGGTCGGTCAAGGCCTGCTGGCTGCGGTCATCCGGCACGGTTTCCTCCAGGGATCGGCTTCGTCCCATCCAAGCACGCCTGGCCCGGTGCCGCGTCGCCCGGACGCGACCGAGCCCCCGCCGGTCGTCGGCGAGGGCTCGGGGTGAGCGCGGCGGTCAGCGACGCTCGGCGGCGACCAGCTCGGCGAGCTGCACCGCGTTGAGCGCCGCGCCCTTGCGCAGGTTGTCGTTGGAGCAGAACAGGGCCAGCCCGTACTCGACGGTCTCGTCGGCGCGGATCCGGCCCACGTACGTCGGATCCTGGCCGGCGGCCTGCAACGGCGTCGGGACGTCGGTCAGCGCCACCCCGGGCGCGTCGGCCAGCAGCTCGTGGGCGCGCTGCGGGGTGAGCGGCCGGGCGAACCGGGCGTTGATCTGGAGCGAGTGCCCGGTGAAGACCGGCACCCGGACGCAGGTGCCGGACACCTTCAGGTCGGGGATCTCCAGGATCTTGCGGCTCTCGTTGCGGAGCTTCTGCTCCTCGTCGGTCTCGAACGAGCCGTCGTCGACGATCGAACCGGCCAGCGGGAGGACGTTGAAGGCGATCGGCTGGCTGAACGAGCGCGGCGCGGGGAACTCCACGGCCGACCCGTCGAAGGCCAACCCGGCGGCGTGCTCGGCCACCTTGCGGACCTGCTCGTCCAGCTCGGCGACGCCGGCCAGTCCGGCGCCGGAGACCGCCTGGTACGTGGAGACGACCAGCCCGATCAGACCAGCCTCGGCGTGCAGCGGCCGCAGGACCGGCATCGCGGCCATCGTGGTGCAGTTGGGGTTGGCGATGATGCCCTTCGGGCGGTCGAGGGCCGCGTGCGGGTTGACCTCGGCGACCACCAGCGGCACCTGCGGGTCCATCCGGAACGCCGACGAGTTGTCGATCACCACGGCGCCGGCCTCGGCGACCCGGGGTGCCAGCTCCCGTGCCGTGCCCTTACCGGCGGAGAAGAGCACGATGTCCAGTCCGGAGTAGTCCGCGGTCGCGGCGTCCTCGACGGTCACCTCGCCGTCCCGCCACGGCAGCGTCCGCCCGGCCGACCGCGCCGAGGCGAACAACCGCACCTGCTCCGCCGGGAACTTCCGTTCCGCCAGCACCTGCCGCATCACGCCACCGACCTGGCCGGTGGACCCCACAATGCCGATCCTCATGCCCGCGAGGCTACCCAGGCCACCCCCGCAACCGGGAGCCCTTTCCCACCCCCCGGGTCCCGCATCACACGAACCCACCCACCACCCACCCACCCCCGCCCCACCCCCACCCCGCGTGATCAAGAGATTTGCGTCAGAAATCGCTCTCGGGTTGACGCAAACCTCTTGATCAACCCCAAGGACCGGGGGGTGGGTTGGTTAGGGGAGCAGGTCGCCCAGGGATGCTGCGGTCAGGTCGTCGCGGATGACCGCCGCGTCGCCCTCGATGACCAGGGTCAGCGCGTCCGGGTGCAGGTGGGTGGCCGCCGCCGCGGAGACCTGGTCCACGTCCGCGGCGAGCAGCGCCTCACGCAGCCGGGCGTGGTAGTCGTCCGGCAGGTCGTGCACCACGAGCGTGGTCAGCGCCGACGCGATCGCCCGCGGGCTCTGCAACTCGACCGAGAGCTGCCCGGCCCGCCAGGACCGGGCCACCTCCAGCTCGTCCTCGGTCACCCCACCGGCCTGGGTACGGCTGATCTCACCCACCGCCTCGATCAGGGCCGGCACGGTGACCGCGGTCTGCACACCGGAGCTGACCCCGAACCGACCGAAGCGGCGGGACGAGGCGAAGTCACCCCGAACGCCGTAGGTGTAGCCGTGCACCTCGCGCAGCAGGTGGTTGAGGCGGGAGGTGAACGCCCCACCGAGGACCGTGCCGGCGAGGGTCATCGGCACGTGGTCGGGGTGCGCCCGCTGCGGCGACGGGTGGCCCAGCCGCAGCGTGGACTGCACCGAGCCGGGCCGGTCCACCAGGATGATCCGCCGCCCGGCGTGCAGCGGCACCTCGATCGGGCCACCCCGCTCGGCCGGGCCGCCACCGGTGCCGGCGAACGCCGCGGCGGCCAGCGCGTCCAGGTCGATCCGGTCCAGGTCGCCGGCGACGATCAGGGTGCCGGGACGCAGGAACCACTCGGAGTGGAAGACGGTGACGTCCTCCACGTCCAGGCCGGCGACCGACTCCGGGTCGCCGTACATCGGCCGGCCCCACCGGTTCTGGGCGCCGAACAGGTCACCGCGCAGCGCGGCGTCGGCGCGGGGGCCGGGGTTGGCCCAGTCCATCCGCAGCGCGGTCGCCTCGTCGTCCCGGACCCGGCGCACGTCGGCGGGGTCCAGCCTCGGCGTCCGGACCGCTTCGGCGAGCAACTCCACGGCGGCGCTGAGCCGGTCCACCGGGATCACCACGCTGGCCTGGAACGAGTCCCAGTCCAGCCCGGTCGACAACGAGGTGCCCAGCCCTTCGACGGCGAGCGCGTACGCGGCGGCGTCCCGCTGCGCCGTCCCCTCCTCCAATGCCTTGGCCAGCACACCGGACAGGCCCTCCTTGCCAACCGGCTCCTGGCCCGCGCCCACGTCGAGCAACAGCAGGGCCACGGCGAGGTTCTGCCCCGGCAGGTGCGCGGCGACGACCTGACCACCGGCCACGGTACGGCGAACCACCTGCGGGAACCGGTACGGACGGGCGGCACCCGGGCCGGGGCGGTCGGCGATCAGCGTCATGAGGTCTCCTCGGGCAGGTAGGTCAGCAGCACCCGGTCGGTGGCGAGCACCTCGGCGGCGGCCTCGGCGATCTGCTCGGCGGTGACCGCGAGCAGACCCGGCAACTGGTCGGCGACGCGGGCCGGGTCACCGAACTGCGTGGCGTACCGGCCGAGCAGGTCCGCGCGACCATCCACCGTGGACAGTTGACGCCACCACCCGGTGCTGAGCATCGCCTTGGCCCGATCCAGCTCGGAGGCGGTGACCGGCACGGTGGCCAACTCGTCGACGACCTCAGCCAACCCCTCGGCCAGTCGCTCGGCGCTCACCCCGGGGCGGGCGGTGGCGGTGGCGATCAGGGGTGCCGGGGCGTGCGCGAGATCCACCCCGTACGCCCCGACCAGGTCCGGCTGAGCGATCCGCTCACCGTCGGCGAGTCGCTGGTAGAGCCGGCTGCCCCGCCCGCTGCCGAGGACGGTGGCGAGCACGGTGACCACGTGGTACTCCGGGCTGCCGAACGGGTAGGTGCGGTGGGCGAGGTAGACCCGCGGCGCCGGTACGTCGGCGCGGACCGACTCGACCGCCGCCTGTCCGGTCGCCGGGACGTTGCGGCCGTCCGGGGCGGCCGGGATGTCGTCGCGTGCCGGCAGCGCCCCGAAGTACTTGTCGGCGAGCGCGAACACGTCGGACGCGGTGGCGTCGCCGACCACGGTGAGCACCGCGTTGTTGGGGGCGTAGTAGGTCTGGTGGAACGCCTGGAAGGTGGCCAGGTCGGCGGCGTTCAGGTCGGCCATCGAGCCGATCGTCGCGTGGTGGTACGGGTGCCCCGCCGGGTAGAGCAGCGGCAGCAACCGCAGCCAGGCGTCGCCGTACGGCACGTTCTCGTACCGCTGCCGGCGCTCGTTCTTGACCACGTCCCGCTGGTTGTCCAGCGTCTCCTGGGTGAGCGCGGGGACCAGGCCGCCCATCCGGTCGGCCTCCAGCCAGAGCGCCAACTCCAGGTGCTCGGCCGGGACGGTCTCGAAGTAGTTGGTCCGGTCCGGGTTGGTGGTGGCGTTGAGCGAGCCACCGGAGCCCTGGATCAGCTTCATGTGCTCGGTCTTCGCCACGTTCACCGAGCCCTCGAACATCAGGTGTTCGAAGAGGTGGGCGAAGCCGGTCTGCCCGCTCGGCTCGTGTCGGGAACCGACGTCGTACCAGAGGTTGACGGCCACGGCGGGCGCGGTGCGGTCCTCGCTCACCACCACGCGTAGGCCGTTGTCCAGTCGGGACGTCTCGATGGGCCAGGGGTAACCGCTGTCGGGCATACCCCGACGCTATCCGATCTCGCGGGCGGAAAGGTGACGTGCGGTGGGTCGGCGAGCCGGCCCCGGGCATCGAGACGGCCCTCCGGGGTACCGGAGGGCCATGACCGTCACCCCGCCCCCGTCCCGGTCCGCCGCCGTCGTCGAACGTGCCAGCGCCGCGCTCGGCCGGCTGCGCCACGGCCGGCTGCTGCATCCGGCCGGTCGCTCGTTCGCCGGCGAGGTGGTGATCTGGGGTACGCCCGGACCACCCACCGGGGTCGCCCTGCTGGACGAGCCCGGGCGGTATCGGGCCACCGTCCGGCTCTCCAAGGGAACCCCCACGCCCGGCGGCTGGCCGGACGTGCTGGGCGTCGCGCTGCGCCTGCACCATGACCGCGGTCGACCGTTCGACCTGCTGGTCAGCTCCAGCGGCGCAGCCCCGCTACTGCGGAACCTGCCGCTGCCCCGACGGCGCTTCACCGGGACGTACAGCACGATCGTGGGTTACCGCGTGGGACCGCGCCGGATCTGGCTGGCCACGCTGGCCGACCCCGACTCCGTGGACCTCGGGAGCAGCCTGCGCACGGTGGCCGCCGCGACCCGGACGGACACACCGCGCCTGGTGCTCGCGGTCGCGTCCGCCGTCGGGTCGTGGCGACCCGTGGGGCAGGTCGGGATCGGTGCCCCGCTCAGCGCCGAGGAGGACGCCGCGCTCGCGTTCGACCCGGTGCGGAACCTTCCACCCGAACTACGGGCGGCAGGTCCGCTGGCCTGGCTGCGGGAGCACACCTACCGGGGATCCCGCCGGGCGCGTGGGGCCACCGCTCAGTCGGGCGGCTCGACCGCGACCACTGTCTGATCCGAGGTACGACGTTCCAGCACCGTGTCGGGCGCCGCGTTCTGGTCCGCCTCCCGGAGGTCCGACTCGGCGAGGATGGCCTCGGCCTGCGCCTCCGGATCGTCGCTGCCCGCGGCGATCTCCTCGGGCAGGAGGTGGTGGGCACGGGACTCCACCCGCTCCTGATCACTCTGCTCGTCAGTCATGGCTCCCCTGTTACCCCGACCCCGCTCCTGGCACGCGGTCTCCGCCCCGCATCTTGGGACGACGGGCCGGAGGTTCCCGTGCGGTCGGGTACGCTTGCCCCCGTGACGCGTTCCTATCGATGGTTTAGGCAGCCGGCTGGCACGCCGGTGACTTCACCATGAACTGACGTCACCACGGACCGAGCCGGCTGGGCAGGAGCTGTCGTTCCTGCCCTTTTGCGTACGAGCAGCCGGCTCGGCTCGGGCACCGGCCCCGGGCACGGTCGGCGGAAGGATGCCCACCGTGACGACCCCGGAGACCGATCGGGTCAGCGATCAGCGGATCGACCGTGTCGTGCCGCTGACCACGCCCGCCCTGCTGCACCACGAGTTGCCCCTGGACGCCTCGCTCGCGTCGGCCGTGCTGACCGGTCGCCGCGCGGTGGGTCGCGTGCTGGATCGCGAGGACGACCGCCTGCTGGTGGTGGTCGGCCCCTGCTCGGTGCATGACCCGGCCGCCGCCCTCGAGTACGCGGGGCGTCTGCGTGCGGTAGCCGACCGGCTCGCCGACGACCTGCTGATCGTCATGCGGGTCTACTTCGAGAAGCCGCGCTCGACCGTCGGTTGGAAGGGCCTGATCAACGACCCGGGCCTGGACGGCAGCGGCGACGTCAACACCGGCCTACGGCTGGCCCGAGCGCTGCTGCTCGACGTACTGCGGGTCGGTCTGCCGGTGGGCTGCGAGTTCCTCGACCCGATCACGCCGCAGTACATCGCGGACACGGTGGGCTGGGGCGCGATCGGCGCCCGCACCGTGGAGAGTCAGGTGCACCGCCAACTCGCCTCGGGTCTGTCCATGCCGATCGGCATGAAGAACCGCCCGGACGGCAGCATCGGCACCGCTGTGGACGCGATCCGCGCCGCCGGCGTGCCGCACGTCTTCCCCGGTATCGACTTCTCCGGCACTCCGGCGATCATGCACACCCGGGGCAACTCCGACGGTCATCTGGTGCTGCGCGGTGGGGGCGGGCGACCCAACTACGACGCGGACTCGGTCGCCGGGGCGCTCGACCTGCTCCGCGCCGCGGAACTGCCGGAGCGGCTGGTGATCGACGCCAGTCACGCCAACAGCGGCAAGGACCACCGCAACCAGCCGCGGGTCGCCTTCGACGTGGCCGCCCAGCTGGCCGCCGGCCAGCGCGGGATCACCGGCGTGATGCTGGAGTCGTTCCTGCTGCCCGGCCGGCAGGACCTCGACCCGACCCGGACGCTTGAGTACGGCCGGTCGGTCACCGACGCCTGCCTCGGCTGGGACGACACCGTCGAGGTGCTCGACCACCTGGCCTCCGCGGTGCAGGCCCGCCGGGCCACCCTGCCGGCGACGGTGTGACCGCCGACACTGCGGCGCGCGGAACACTGGTGGGGGCCGGCTCGTTGACTGGGGTGTCGGTGTGTCATGTGTCCCCGGGCCTCACCTAAATAGCCTTCGCGGAATACCGTCCGGCTGGAGCCGCGTAGTGCCACTCGCCGAGAGGCGACCTGCACACCGACACCAGCGCCGCCCCCGGCCAAACGGCCGGGGGCGGCGCTGTATGTGTGCCTGGGGCGGGGCCCGCCAGGGGACGTGGGGTCGGGCCACCGGCGTGACGTTTGACCGATTCCGCCCCGGGTAGCTGATCGACGTGACCGACGACGCATTCGTGCCCGACGAGCCGGACACCCGGGCCCTCGACGACCTGCTGAACGACGTCTACCGGGCGCAGGAGCGGGTCACCCAGGCGGAGATCTACCGCCAGGCGGTGGCCGCCGAGCTTCCGCCGGATCTGCTCGCGCGCATCGACGCGCTGCCCGAGGGCGAGTACTCGGTGGACGAGGCCAGCGACCTGCTGGGCGGTTCCATCGGCTGAGCGACCTGGGCGGTTCCACCGCTGGGGCCACCGCAGAAGGGACACCGACATGACGCACCACGAGGACCACGACGAGAAGGTGCCGGCGCTGGGTCAACCGCCGAAGGGCAGGGACACCACGCCCGAGCCGGACTTCGCCAACGAACACGACCGCACCGCCGTGGACCGGGACATCGTCACCGGGGCGGACGAGGACGAACGCGAGCCGGAGTCGCCGCACGGCTGGTCCGGCATGGAGCGCTGAGACAGGTACGAACAAAACGGGGGCCGGCGTCCGCCGGCCCCGTTTTTTGCGCGTGCGTTCGGTCAGTCGTCGTCGTGGTGCCCACCCTCGGCGGCCTGCTGCGCCGTCGCGTACGCCATCTGGAGGAAGTCCGACGCGGCGACCGCCGTCAGCGCGGTGGCCACCAGCCGGGTCAGCCGGGGTGCGAGCACCAGACCCCCGGTCAGCCCGGTGGCCACCCAGACCGCCAGGCAGAACGGGCAGCTCAGCAGCTCGCCGATGGCATGCCGGGTCGGGCTGCCCGAGTCGCGGACCTGCTCCATCACCTCGCCGCTGCCGATCGGACGGTCGTATTGGGTGAACGGCGCCCGCAGAGGGCTGGTCACCGCGTCCTTGGACAGCAGCCGGCTCAGCTTGTGCGTGGCGATGGAGAGCAACACCACGTCGGACGCGGCGGGGCGCTCCGGTACCGGCCGGCCGGTGGCCTTGACCAGGCCGGCGAGCGCTCCGGTCACCCCGGCGTAGGCACCCATGGCCACCAGGTAGCCGCCGAGCGGCCGGTGTTCGTGCGGCGCGTACGCCCGGCGCAGCCGCGCCGCCTTCTGTCGCAGGCCAGTGTCGCTCACCCGGTCTCCTCACTATCTCGTGGTGGTGCGGGAGCGGCGTCCCGCGGGGCCGCCTCAGCCGGCCTGGAGGTTGTCGGCGACCTCGCGTGCCAGGTTGGTGAGCGCCTCGTCGGCCAACTGGTCTGGACCCGAGCCGTCCGTACCGTCGGCCAGATCGAGCTGGATCCGGGCGCCACCGGAGTCGGCCGACTCCACCCGGATCTCGGCGGACCAGTCGGCGTCGCCACCCCACCGGGCGCGCAACTCCGCGCCGCTGATCTCCGCGGTGGGGTTACCGCCGCCGCGCAGCGGTTCCGGCAGCCACGCGGAGGCGCGGTTGGGGTCGGTGGCGGTGTTGAAGACCACCTCGGGTGGCGCGGACATCCCGCGCACGGCGCGCGCCGCCATCAGGAGTCCCGCAGACGGTTGGGGTCGACCTCCCGGCCCGGGTGACGCGCCAGGTATTCGGTCTCCAGCTCCGCGGTGCGACGCAGGTGGTTGGCGAGCGCGGAGTCCGCCGCGTGCCGCAGGGTGTCCAGGCGGGTGCGGTGCAGGCTGTGCATCTCGCGGATCAGATCCTCGTCGCTCAGCTCCGTCGGGTCGACGCCGGGCAGGTCGCCGTCGAGAGCGCCCGCCGGGTCGGCGAGGTCATCGCCACTCCACTCGGGCACCCGCTGCTCCGGGCTCATGTCCGTGCTGCCGCTGGACGCAAAGCCGTCCTCACGTACCGATCCGGTCATCATCGCCCCCCTTGATCTCGTTTGGGCTGGCGTCTAGACGATTGCCCAGGCGCGGTGTCGCCAAACCATCCCGGCCACGCGACAACTACGACACCGTGTCGGAGACCGGCGGCGCCCCCGGTACTCTCGATGCCATGAGGCGGCTCTGGACCCCGGCGTGGATCGCACGTCACGTGGCCATGGTCGTGCTGGTCGTGGGCTTCCTCGGGCTGGGCTGGTGGCAGATCAGCCGGGCCGCCGCCGGCAACAGCCTGAGCTGGGGGTACGCGGTCGAATGGCCGATCTTCGCCGGCTTCGTGGTCTACGTCTGGTGGCGTGAGGTGAAGTTGGCCCGTCGCCGAGCGACCGACACCGACGCGCCTTCGGCGGAGCCGGCCACCGAGCCCGCGCCGACGGTCGCCACCGGGTCCCGACCGGTGGTACGCCGACCGGTGCGGGTGTCCCGGGGGCCGTCCGGCGACGACGCCGTCGAGGACACGGACCTGGCCGCCTACAACCACTACCTGTCATGGTTGAGCGCCAATCCGGGCGCCCGACCCGGTGACTATCCCGGCTGAGCCGGGCTCGGAAGGACGGACGAAGGTGGGCGCTGCCCTTACCCGTTACCGCGCGATCGCCTGGATCGTGGGTGTCGTGCTGATCCTGCTGGTCGTGATCGGCATGCCGCTGAAGTACGTGTTCGACAACGCGGTCGTGGTGGAGACGGTGGGGCCCGCGCACGGGTTCCTCTACATGATCTACCTGGTGGCGGCGTTCGACCTGAGCCGTCGGGCCGACTGGCCGCTGAAGCGGATGCTGCTGGTGATGTTGGCCGGCACCGTGCCGTTCGTCTCCTTCTACGCCGAGCGCCGGGTCAGCGCCTGGGTGGCCGCACCGCAGGAGACCCGTACCCCGGAGCCGGTCGCCCGCTGAGCGGCCGTTGGGGCCGACGCGCGCTCGGCGTCCGTCGGCTCAACGGCTGGGCCGCCACGGCTCGGCCGAGGCGAGCGGGTCGACCCAGCCGCCGAGTCGGTTCATTTCCCGTGCGCGCAGCAGCGCCCGGGTGACCTGGCCGAACTGCCGCTCGTCGTCGGCGCTGAAGAGCAGCATCTCCGCTCCCCCATACCACCCCCACAGCTCGTGCGGTGGTGGGCGCCAGCGGTCGCCGACCACGGCCAGCGCGGCCGGCAGCAGGAACACCGCACCGAGGATGAGGTACGCACCGGCGGTCAGGCGGTGCAGCCCGCCGGTGAAGCCGAGCAGCAGCCCGACGCCGCCGAGCATGCTGGCGGTGATGACGACGGCCCGGACGGCGATCCGGTCGTGCGGACCCCGGGTGGTACGCAGATGGGTCAGGTCGGCGACCCGGTAACTGGTCCGGCCGACCGTGAACCGGTCGGCGGTCACGATGATGCCGGGCCGCGCGTAGAGCAGGGTCGACCGGCCGCCTGGCACCGATCGCGGCGGTCGCACACGTGCGCCTTCACGATTCACGGTTCCTCCCGTGGGGACGGTTGACCGAGATGACCGGCGGTGACGGCTGCGGCTGTCTGCCGACGGGATTCCCGGCGTCAGCCCCATTGTGTTGGTGCGTCGCCAGCCGACCTGCGCATTTGCCGGTTGTCGACAGCCACCCCCGCGAGGGACATCACCAAGAAACAGCATCCATTTCAGCTTTTGTCGGTTATGGCGGCCAGTGATCCGACGGGATACGCCCGGAACGACGAAAGTCGCATATCTGTCAGCCGGTGACGAACAGGCCTTTTCACGCCCCCACAGGTCTCAGCAGCTCCACCCCACGCAGGAACATGAGCCGCCACTCGGCCAACTTTCGCCCCTGCTTCAACTGCGAGCGACATCCGTCCCGGGTTAGGTTGGTTGCGCCGGTCCGGCCCAGTGCCGTCCGCCCGGATGGCCCCGGCCGGTGTCGCCGAGGGCGTCAGCAGCCCCGGCGGCCGTGGGAGAGGGGCCTTCCGCTCTTGTCATCCCTGAGAAACCTGCTGCGTACCGTGGCGCTCGCCGGCATGTCGGCCGCGCTGATCGCCCCGACGGCGGTGGCGCACGCCGAGCCGTCCCCCGCCGAACTGACCCGCCGGATCGAGACGTCCTCGGCCGAGTTGGAACGGGTCGTGGAGTCGTACAACAAGCTGCGTGAGGAGATCAAGACCAACGAGGCCACGGTGGGCCGATTACAGACCCGCATCGGCCCGCTGGAGCAGCAGGTCGAGCAGAGCAGGGCCGACGTGGCCGAGCTTGCCTCCACGGCGTACAAGAGCGGCGGCCTGCGGACCGCGGACGCCCTGCTGCGTCCCGGCGGCTCCGCCGCGCTGCTGGACCGGCTGGGCACGCTCGACCAGCTGACCCGCCAACGGCAGGAGCGCATCTCCGGCTTCACCGCCGACCAGCGACGGCTGCTGGACGAGAAGGCCAGCCTGGACGCCACCCTGACCCGGCAGGCAGCGCAGGCCCGTCAGCTCGCGACGGGCAGGAAGCAGATCGAGCAGGACCTGGCCAAGCTGTACGAGCTGCGTCGGCAGGCGTACGGGGCGGCCACCGAGCGTCCCGCGCCGAAGGCGGCGGCGGCCGAGGCCAAGAACGTGCCCGCGGTGGCCGGTGACGCCGGCGCCGCCGTGCGATACGCGTTCGGCGCGGTCGGCAAGCCCTACGTCTGGGCAGCCGACGGACCGAACGGCTACGACTGTTCCGGGCTGACCTCGGCGGCCTGGCGGGCGGCCGGAAAGTCCCTGCCGCACAACACCCGGATGCAGTGGAGTGCCGTCGCGCACATCGGGCGGGGCGACCTACGCCCGGGTGACCTGGTCTTCTACAGCGGGCTCGGGCACGTCGCCCTCTACGTGGGCGACGGCCAGGTGATCGACGCGCCAAGCGCCGGCCGCAACGTGCTCAAACGGGGCATGAACATGATGTCCATCCAGGGCTACGGCCGGGTCCGCTAGCTGACCCGACAACGGCGAACGGCCGGCGTCCCCCTATCGGACGCCGGCCGTTCGCCGTTGTTACTACCAGGTCAGGCTGCCTGCAGCCCCTCCGCCCGGGCCAGCTCACGCAGCCGGCCGAGGGCCTGGATCTCCAACTGCCGGATCCGCTCGCGGGACAGCGAGAACCGGGACGCGACCTCGGTGAGCGAGTGCTCCCGGCCGTCCTCCAGCCCGTAGCGGGCGCGCATGATGCCGGCGGACCGGTCGTCGAGGTGGTTGAGCAGCCCCTCGATGCGCTGCCGCTCCAGGCCGCTGAGGACGATGTCCTCCGGCGACGGCGCGTCGCTGTCGGCGACCAGGTCGCCGAGGCTCGTGTCGCCGTCGTCGCCGACCGGGGTGTCCAGCGAGACGGTGTCCTGCGACCAGCGGCGCAGCTCGTTGACCCGCTCGACGGTGACGCCGAGGGAGGCAGCGATCTGCTCCGGCTCCGGGTCGGAGCCCAGCTCACGGGTCAACTGCCGGGCCACGTTGCGCATCCGGTTGACGTCCTCCACGAGGTGCACCGGCAGACGGACGGTGCGCTCCTGCTGAGCGATCGCCCGGCTGATCGCCTGACGGATCCACCAGGTGGCGTAGGTGGAGAACTTGTAGCCGCGCTCGTAGTCGAACTTCTCGACCGCCCGGACCAGGCCGGTGTTGCCCTCCTGGATCAGGTCCAGCATGGGCATGCCCGACCGCACGTAACGGCGGGCGATCGACACGACCAGTCGGAGGTTGGCGCGGATGAAGAGATCCTTCGCCCGCTCCCCCTCGACGACCAGCCACTCCAGGTCGGCCCGGTCCACACCGGCGGGGACGGCTTCCTCACCGAGCAGGTGCTCGGCGTAGAGGCCAGCCTCGATCGCCTTGGATAGGTCGACCTCCCGGGCGGCGTCCAGCAGTGGCGTCCGGGAGATCTCGTGCAGGTAGACGCCGACCAGGTCGCGCTCCTCGGCTACCTGATCGGTGCGCATGCCGATGTTCTTGTCCACGTTGCCCACGGTCCCCTCGCTCGCGCCGGTTGCCCGGTTCCTAGCCATTCCCCACGTCCGTCAACCCCTGGTAACTTCTGCTGTGCCCATCGGTGCTGACACCTACACAACAGATGAGAAGTGCCGGGGATTCCGTGTGGTGAGTCGAAAGTGTCACGAATGCCTGAGTAGTAGCTGAGAGCACGGTCCACGTTTGCTGTCAGCATCCCGTCGGATGGCTCGCCGCTGGGCACCACGCACGGGTTACGCACCATGGCAACACCGCCCGCCGTGGGGGCACAGCGACCCGGGTCACCACCACGCTGCGATCCTGGTCACTGCCAGATACGCGTCGAAGGACCGGTCGGTTCATCCTCGGGGGTGTTATTACCCCCCGGCCAAGTGAACAATCCGAAGCCCCGTTCGCTTCCCGGGGGCGTACGGCTACGGGGCGAGCAGTGCGAGGGCTCCGCGTACCTGGTCGGCGGAGCGGGCCAGCGCGGCCCGGGCGGCGTCCACCTCGGCACCGGAGACCAGGGAGACCAGCGCCGTCTTCAGGTCACCGTCGGCCTCGGCGAGCGCCTGCCGGCAAACCTCCTCCGAGCAGCCGGTGGCCTCGACCAGAATCGAGATCATTCGGCCGCGGAGCTTCGCGTTGGTGGCCACCATATCGATCATGAGGTTCGAGTAGACCCGCCCCAGGCGCACCATGACGGCGGTCGAGAACGTGTTGAGCACCAACTTCTGCGCCGTGCCCGCCTTCATCCGGGTCGACCCGGTGACCACCTCGGGTCCGGTGTCCACCCCGATGAACACGTCCACCGACCGGCCGGCCTCCGCCTCCGGATTGGCGCAGAGCAACACCGTCGAGGCGCCCTTGGCACGGGCCGCGGCGAGCGCCCCGAGCACGTACGGGGTGCGTCCGCTCGCCGCCAGACCCACCACCAGGTCGCCGGTGCGTACACAACTGGCCGCCTCGACCGCGCCGCCCCGGTCGTCGTCCTCGGCGTCCTCCACGGCCCGCCACATGGCGTCCGGACCGCCGGCGAGGTGGGCGCAGAACCAGTGCCGGGGCGAGTTGAAGGTGGGGGCCAGTTCGGCCGCGTCGAGGACGCCGAGCCGACCGGAGGTGCCGGCGCCGAAGTAGTGCACCCGGTGGCCGCCGCGTAGCGCCTCGACCGCCAGGTCGACGGTGATGGCGATCTCGTCGAGCACCCCGGCGACCGCCGCCGGCACCCGCCGGTCCGCCTCGTTGATCACGGTGAGCACGTCCCGGGTCGACATCAGGTCGAGGTCGACGCTCAGCGGGTTACGCCGTTCGGTGGGTGCGCCCACCCGGACTGTCGGGCGGGCGGGTGGTGCGGGCAGGTCTGCGTCCGGTTCCACCGCACCGGCCGTCACGGCCGCCTCCGGTTGGCACCCACCCGGTGCGACTGGACCGCCTCGGCGGTCGACTCCAGGGCCTTGCGGGCCCGAGCCCGGTTGCGGGCGGCCACCCCGACGAAGAGGCAGTCGACGACGGTGAGCTGGGCAAGCCGGCTGGCCGTCGCGCCGGAGCGGTAGGTGGTCTCCCGGGCGGCAGTGGTCAACACGAAGTCCGCCACGTCGGTGATCGGCGAGCGCGGGAAGTTGGTGAGCGCCACGGTGACGGCACCTCGCGTACGGGCCTGCTCCAGCACCTCGATCACGTCGGAGGTCGTGCCGCTGTGCGAGATGCCGATCGCCACGTCACCCCGACCGAGGAGCGCGGCCGAGGTCAGCGCGGTGTGCACGTCCGGGAAGTAGAAGGCGATCCGGCCGATGCGGTGCAGCTTCTGCTGGAAGTCCGATGCGACGAACCCGCTGGCGCCAGCGCCGTAGATGTCGATCCGACCGGCGCTGTTGATCGCCTCGACCACCTGCTCACAGACGGCGGGGTCGAGCTGCTCGGCAGTCTCCTCGACCGCACGGGCGTCGTTGAACGCGATGGTGGCGATGATCTGGGCGAGGTCGGCACCGGGCGGGATGTCGCCGCCGACCACCCGGGCGTCCGGTGGCTCGATCCGGCGGGCGGCCTCGGCGGCGAGCCGGATCCGCAGTTGGGGGTAACCGTCCATGCCGACCGAACGGCAGAACCGGATGACTGTCGCCTCCGAGGTCTCCGCCGCGGTGGCGAGGTCGGTGATGGTCCGCCGGGCCGCAGCGGCCGGGTCGGAGACGACCAGCCGGGCAACCCGCTGCTCGGCGGGCGACAGCGACGGCAGCAGCCCACTGATGTGGACGATCAGCCCACCGGGCTCCTGACTCGCAGAAATCTTCGGACTCTTCGCCACGGATGAAACTTACTTTCACCTGGCGTGAGCGTCAACCATGACTGGCCGTTACGACGGAAACGGCCGACGGCTGAATCACCGGTCCCGGACAGCCTGCCACTCCCGCAGCACCGCCGCCTCATCCGCCGGGTCCAGTCCCCCCTGCCGGACGGCCGCCGGGTCCGCTGCCATCCAGTCGGCGGTCGCCCGAACAGTGTCGGACAGTGGACGGACCGCCAGCCCGGCGCCCAGAGCCGGACGCGCGTCCCGGTCCATCAGGCCGGCGTTCTCCGGCAGCCGCGCCCACAGCGGGAGAGCCCGCTCCCCCGACCACTCGCGGACGTCGTGGGCCAGCAGGAACTCCTGCTCCACCCAGGTGAGGACCGGTTCGGCGACACCCAGCCCGGCGGCGACCCCGTGCAGCAGGTCGGCGCGGGACATGGCCGGCCCGGTGCCGTCGTACGTGCCGGCGAGGCCGGTGCCGGCGGCATGCAGCAGCCAGGCCGCCAGATCGGCGACGTCCACGAACTGCACCCGGTCGGTCGGCCGACCGGGCGCGAGCACCTCTCCACCTGCCGCCAGCCGCCGCACCCAGTACGGAAAGCGGTCGCTCGGGTCCTCCGCGCCGACGATCAACCCCGCCCGGCAGATGAACGAACGGTCCACACCCATCCGCTCCCGGACCAGCCGCTCGATGCTCACCTTGGACTCGCCGTACCAGCGGTGGTCCGGACCGACCGGGCCGTCAACCTCGGGTGGGGCCGGTGCCAGCACCGGCGCGTCCGACGCGGTCTGACCCGGGGTGGTGTTGTCCGCGTACACCGAGATCGTCGACACGAAGGACCAGTGGCCGACCCGATCGGCAAGCGCGGCCAGCGCGTACCGGGCGTGACTGATCTGGCGGGTCACGTCGACCACGGCGTCGAAACCCGCGTCGGCGAGCGGTGCCAGCGCCTCGGGGTCGTCCCGGTCCACGGGCACGAAACGGACCCCGGCCGGTACGGCGCCAGACACGCCCCGGGCCGGACAGGTCACCTCGTGCCCCTGCTCGACGGCGAGCTGGGCCGTAGCCCGACCGAGGAATCGAGTGCCACCGAGAATGAGGATCCGCATCCGCCGATCCTGCACCCCCACGCTCCAGACAACCCCACCAATCTGCCCACCGCAGACAGCGATCATGAGGTTGTAGCCACTCACCTCGGCGTGTCGCAGCAATAACCTCATGATCGACGGGGGCAGGGGCGGGGGGTGTGGGGGCGCGGCGGGGGGTGTGGGGGTACTAGCGTGGGTTTTATGGCGGGGCGGAGCGTTTTGGTTACTGGGGGGTTCGGGGGGCTTGGCGGGGCCGTGGTGGCCTCGTTCGTCGAGGCGGGTTGGCGGGTGGTCGTACCGGAGCGGACCGCCCGGCCCGGCTCGGGCCCGGCGGCGGACCAGGTGGTCCGGCTGGTCGCGGACCTGGCCGAACCGGAGGGGGCCGCGCGGGCGGTCGAGGCCGCCGCCGACGCGCCGGCCGCGCCGCTGCGGGCGGTGGTCAACCTGGCCGGCGGGTACGCGAGTGGCGGCCTGGTGCACGAGACGCCGGTGACGGATTTCGAGCGGATGCTCACCGTCAACCTGCGGCCCACCTACCTGGTCACCCAGGCCGCGTTGCCCCACCTGGTGGCGGCCGGCGGTGGCGCGGTGGTCTGCGTCGCGGCTCGCGCGGCGATCACGCCGTTCCCCGGCGCAGCCGGCTACGTGACGGCCAAGGCGGCGGTGCTCGCCCTCGCCAACGCGGTCGCGGTGGAGTACCGGTCCCACAACGTGCGCTGCAACACCGTGCTGCCAAGCGTCATCGACACCCCGGCCAACCGGGCCGCCCAGCCCGACGCCGACCACTCCCGCTGGGTGGCCCCGGCCGAGATCGCGTCGGTGATCCGGTTCCTCGCGTCGGCCGACTCCGCGCCGACCAGCGGCGCCACCGTGCCGGTCTACGGGCGGGCCTGAGCCACCAACGGGTCGCCATCTCCCTCCGCCGGCCCGGGGGCCGTCGGCAGCCAGGTCTCCAGGTGCGCCTGGATCTGCTCGGTCACCTCCTCGGTCGGGCGGCCCGCGTCCACCAGGACGAAGCTCGGGTACTCCGGGAGTGCCCGGTAGGCGGTGTCCGCAGCGGTCAGCCAGCCCATCGTCTCGTGGTCGGTGCCGCGCTCCTCGATGCGCCGGTACGCCTCCGCCGGGTCGACCGCGAGCAGGAAGGTCACCTGCGGGGTCGGGAACAGTCGGTAACCGGCGCGGGCCAGCCGCTCCCACCGGTGCCCACCATGCGCGCGGATGCTCGCGTACTGGCAGGCCGAGTAGCGGTCCATCACCGCCGTCCGGCCGGTGAGCAGGCAGGTGATCAGTGCTACGGCGATGGCGAGCCAGCGCAGCACGGACTCCACCGCCAGCACGCCGTCGCGCCCGACGAGCCGCTGGGCGTCCGGTCGTCCGAGCCGGTGGGCCAGCCGGCCGAGCCAACGGCGTCCGCTGGCGTTGCGTCGGTAGGTGGCGGGGCGCCCGGCGGCCGTCAGTGCGTCGGCCAACCGGTGCGCCTGGGTGGTCTTGCCCGAGCCGTCGATGCCGATCAGGGCGACGGTGCGCAACCGGTCCCCGCCGCGTCGCATCCTCGATGATCTGGCCACCCTCCACAGATTATCCGACCCGCGCATCGGCTCCGCGAGGTTTGTGATGTTTCATCCCTGTTGCCACCCGACCGCGTCTCATGGAGGTGTGGCCGACCGGAATGCCGGGTACGGGAGTCTGAAACCCAAACCGCCGGTCCACCAACACGACGGGAGATCCAGATGGCTGAGCGCGGGGACGAGAGTCTGGTGCACACCCTCAAGAAGGTCGCCGCCGTGCTCAAGCAGTCCGAGATCCCGTTCGCCCTGGGCGGCAGCTTCGCCGTCTACGCCCACGGGGGCCACTCCAGTGAGCACGACGTCGACTTCCTGATCCGGGAGGCCGACGTGGAACAGGCCCTGGAGGTCCTGGTGGCCGCCGGCTTCGTCGCTCAGCGACCACCGGAGGACTGGCTGGTCAAGGTCTTCGACGACGGCCGGATGGTGGACCTCATCCACCGGCCGATCGAGACGCCGGTTACCGAGGAGACGTTCGCCGACACGGTCATCCGGCCGGTGGACGCGATCCAGATGCCGGTGCTGTCCGCCACCCAGCTGATGGTGCACAAACTGCTCAGCTTCTCCCAGCACTACTGCGACTTCGCCCGCGGCCTGCCACTGGCCCGGTCGCTGCGGGAGCAGATCGACTGGGATCGGGTACGCAAGGAGACGCAGCACTCGCCGTACGCCGAGGCGTTCCTGGTGCTGCTGGACCGGCTGGAGGTGGTGCCGGCGGTCGGCACCCAGCCAGGAGAGGGGACATCGTGACCCATCATCGCGACATCGGCGCCGGGCCACCACCCGACGAGTACGTCGAAGCGGAGATCCAGCGGCTGCTCGCCGAGGACCCCGCCGTCGCCGAACAGGGGATCACCGTGGTCCGACGGGAACGCGCCCTCGTCCTCTACGGCGAGGTGGAGAGTCCGCACCGGCGGGCGGAGATCCTGCGCCGGGTGTCCGAACGCTTTCCTGACGTACCGATCGCCAGCGACATCGGGGTGATCCGCGCCCAGGCGCCCACGGAGATCGAGCAACTGCCCTGAGGGAGGGTTCCATGGTGATCCGGATCGCCGCGGTGGGTGACGTGCATCTGGACGAGGACGTGGTCGGACGGTTCCGGCCGGCGTTGGAAGAGCTGCCGGAGTGCGCCGACGTGCTGCTGCTGGCCGGGGACCTGACCCGGCACGGCACCGAGGCCGAGGCGCGCTGCGTGGCGGAGGAGTTCGGTGGGTTGGCCGTGCCGGTGGTGACCGTGCTGGGCAACCACGACCACCAGTGTGACCAGGTGCCCCAGGTGGTCAAGGTGCTCGAGGACGCGGGCATCACCGTGCTGGAGGGCAACGGCGTGGTGTTGGACTGCGCCGGCGGCCGGCTCGGCATCGCCGGGGTCAAGGGCTTCGGCGGCGGGTTCGCCGGGCGGTGCGCGAGTGACTTCGGCGAGCCGGAGATGAAGTCCTTCGTGCGGACCACCACCGACAGCGCGGACCGCCTCGGCGCCGCGCTGCGCTCGCTGGACTGCGACATGCTTGTCGCGCTCACCCACTACGCACCGGTGCCGGACACGCTCGTCGGCGAACCGCTGGAGATCTACCCGTTCCTCGGGTCGTACCAGCTGGGTCAGGCGATCGACTCGGCACCCACGGCGCTGGCCCTGCACGGGCACGCACACGCCGGCACCGAGCGCGGCACGACCCCCGGTGGGGTACGCGTACGCAACGTCGCGCACCCGGTGATCAAGCAGGCGTACAGCGTGTTCCACGTGGGCGATCAACTTGACACCGACCAGGTTTCCACGATCAGTCAGTCGGGTATTCAGAGGTCATGGAGCTGATTCTTTGGATTCTCGCAGTCGTACTCGTGGTCGCCGGCATCCTCGCGCTGTTCCGCCGGCAGATCCTGTGGGGCATCGTCCTCATCGTTGTCGGGCTGTTGGTCGGCCCGGGTGGTGTCAGCATCTTCAATTAGCGTTCGCACGCCGTCATAACCGGGACCCGTCGGGGTCGCCGCGACCGGAGCTCCGTCCTCCCGACAGGAGCACCGGCCGGGGCGATCCCGGCGCTTTTTTTGTGGGCGATCGTGCCGCCGTCGGCGGTTTGGGCGGACGCTGCTGGGAAATTATCTCGACCATGGAGATAACTCAGAGCGCCTCGAGGACCTCCGGACGGCGACGGCGGTGGGCCCTCGTCGGCTTCGCCGCGGCCGTCTTCGTCGCGGCCGCGATCGGCGGGCTGGGGGTGCAGGGCACCACCGACGAGTACGCGAGTCTGCGGCAGCCCGACTGGGCGCCGCCCTCCTGGCTGTTCGGCCCGGTCTGGTCGCTGCTCTACGCGCTGATCGCCGTGGCCGGCTGGCTGGTGTGGCGCCGGGTTGGCTTCTCCACCGCCCTCTGGGCGTGGACCGCGCAACTGGTGCTCAACGCCATCTGGACCCCGCTGTTCTTCGGCGCGGGACAGTACGGGCTGGCGTTCGCCGAGATCGTGGTGATGTGGCTGGCGATCGGGCTCACCGTGGTGCTGTTCGCCCGGGTGTCCCGGGTGGCGGCCGCGCTGCTGCTGCCCTACTGGGCCTGGGTCACCTTCGCCGCCGCGTTGAACCTGTCGATCTGGCAGCTGAACTCCTGACCGACAGGTCCCGGCGGTGCCGACCGCCGGGACCGTGGCCGTTCCCGGGTCAGCAGCGGGGCACGCCGGGGATGTAACCGTCCGAGCCGGTGTAGACGTACGCGTCGGCGATGTACCTACCGGAGCCGATGCGGTCCCAGATCGAGCTGGTGCCGTACGTGCCGGTGACCGTCGTGCCGCTGGTCTGGCAGGCGATGGTCACCCGGGCGCCGTCGGCGACGGTGCCCACCGAGGCGTACCCGGTGCCCGGGCCGGAGCGGACGGTCAGCGGGGTGCCGCTGGTGTCGACCGTGCCGTTGCCACTGCCCGAGGAGCACCCGTTGTCGCTGGTGTAGGTCTTGGTGCCCCAGTAGAGGCCGAGGCCGCCGTTGAAGCGGACCTGGATGTCGCTGCCGTTGAGGCGCTGCTCGTAGTGCAGGTGGGGGCCGGTCGAGCCGCCGGTGCTGCCGACCCAACCGAGCACCTTGCCGTAGGCGACGGTCTGCCCGACGGAGACGTTGAAGCCGGTCAGGTGGGCGTAGTAGGTGCTGTAACCGCCACCGTGGTTGATCCGGACATATTTGCCGTAGCTGGTGCCGCCGAGGTCGGTCACCCGGTCGACGGTGCCCGGGGCGCTGGCCACCACCGGGTCGCCGACGTCGTCGGTGCGGTTGAAGTCGACGGCGTACGCCGGGCTGTGATCCGACCTGGTCTGGCCGGACCAGGACTGGCCGCACGGGAAAGGCACCTTGAAGGTCGGCGCGGCCAGCGCCGGGCTCGCCGGCACCAGTGTTCCCCCGACGAGCAGACCCGTCACCAGCAGGCTCATCCACCGCTTGCGCATGCAGCTCCTCCTATGTCGAAAACCTTCGATCCGGTGCGCCCAGCCTGACAGATATCGTCAATCTTCGAAAGAGTCCAGGATTCGGGATGGCAGCGCGCCCACCAGGCAGCCCGCAGGTTTCCGGATTGTTACTCGCTCGTGTCTGACAGGGGGTGGACCGGAGCGAATGCAAGCGCTTACATGTGTGCACGCCCAATCGGACCGGCGACGGGTCACCAGCACGACCGCGCCGGCTAGGAAGGAGGACGGCATGGCGGTCTTTACCAGACCACGCCAGGCCTTCGTGATCGCCGGCGTACTCGGGCTGGCGCTCAGCGCCACCGCCTGCGGTACCGG
Organism: Micromonospora sp. NPDC085948; assembly: GCF_040686315.1. Taxonomy (NCBI): domain Bacteria; kingdom Bacillati; phylum Actinomycetota; class Actinomycetes; order Micromonosporales; family Micromonosporaceae; genus Micromonospora; species Micromonospora sp. NPDC085948. Next base: position 121,840 of record NZ_JBFBJW010000001.1, read on the forward strand.
CGACGACAAGAAGAGCAACAACGCGGGCTCCGCGGAGTGCGCCGCATACGACAAGTACGAGGGCCACGACGGCAAGAAGGTCTCGATCTACGCGTCCATCCGTGACGCCGAGGCCGACCTGCTGGAGCGCTCGTGGTCGGACTTCACCAAGTGCACCGGCATCGAGATCGACTACGAGGGCAGCGGCGAGTTCGAGGCGCAGCTTCCCGTCCGGGTCGACGGCGGCAACGCCCCCGACATCGCCTTCGTGCCCCAGCCGGGCCTGGTGAAGCGCTTCGCGGACGCCGGCAAGCTGAAGAACCTGAGCGCCGACACCAAGGCCCTCGCCGAGCAGAACATGCCGGCCGACTGGCTGAAGTACGGCACCGTCAACGGGACGCTCTACGGCGTGCCGCTCGGCGCCAACGTGAAGTCCTTCGTCTGGTACTCGCCGAAGACGTTCAAGGAGAAGGGCTGGGAGGTCCCGACCACCTGGGACCAGCTCATCACCCTGAGCGACAAGATCGCCGCCAGCGGCATGAAGCCGTGGTGCGCGGGCGTCGAGTCCGGTGACGCCACCGGCTGGCCGGCCACCGACTGGATCGAGGACGTGCTGCTGCGGACGGGCGGCCCCGAGGTCTACGACCAGTGGACCACCCACGCCATCCCGTTCAACGACCCGAAGGTCGTCGACGCGGTCGACCGCGCCGGCAGCATCCTCAAGAACGACAAGTACATGAACGGCGGCTTCGGCGGCGTCAAGAGCATCACCACCACCGCCTTCCAGGAGGCGGGCCTGCCGGTGACCACCGGCAAGTGCGCGATGCACCGACAGGCGTCGTTCTACGCCAACCAGTTCCCCGAGGGCACCAAGGTGGCCGAGGACGGCGACGCGTTCGCCTTCTACCTCCCGGCCATCGACCCGGCCAAGGGCAAGCCGGTGCTGGGCGCGGGCGAGTTCGTCGTCGGCTACGCCGACCGTCCCGAGGTCCAGGCGGTGCAGACCTACCTGGTCTCCGCCGAGTACGTGAACAGCCGCGCGAAGCTCGGCAACTGGGTCACGGCGAACAACAAGCTGGACATCGCCAACGTGGCCAGCCCGATCGACAAGCTCTCCGTCCAGATCCTCCAGGACAAGACGGGCACCTTCCGCTTCGACGGATCCGACCTGATGCCGGCCGCCGTCGGCGCGGGAACGTTCTGGAAGGGCATGGTCGAGTGGCTGAACGGCAAGCCGACCGCCCCGGTGCTCCAGGGCATCGAGAGCAGCTGGCCTAAGTGATCCCGGCGGTGGCCCGGTCCGCGCTCGCGGGCCGGGCCACCGGCCGAGGTGGACCCGGAAGGGAGGGTTGATGAAGTTCGACTTCGCCGATCAGCAGCCGAAGTTCCTCATGCTGATGTACGGGCTGGTCGCCTTCGTGGTGGTCGTTGGTGGTCTGCTCCTGCTGCTCGACGTGGTGCCGGCCTGGTTCGCCCGTCGGCGGGAGGCCCAGCTCGTCGCCGCCTCCGTGGGCGGGGGTCCGCTGCCTCGCCGACGCAAGCAGCGGGAGGGGCTCTTCGCGTTCTTCTTCCTGCTGCCGACGCTGCTGCTGCTCGTCATCGGCCTGGTCGTGCCGGCCATTCGCACCACGCTGCTCTCCCTGATGGACGGAAGCAGCACCAACTGGGTGGGTCTGCGCAACTACGGCTGGATGTTCTCCGACGACTCGATCGTCCGAGTCCTGATCAACACCCTGGTCTGGGTGCTCCTGGTCCCGTTGGTGGCGACCGGGTTCGGCCTGCTCTACGCCGTACTCGTAGACAAGGCCCGGTTCGAGGCGGTGGCCAAGTCACTGATCTTCCTGCCGATGGCCATCTCCTTCGTCGGCGCCAGCATCATCTGGAAGTTCGTCTACGCCTACCGGGGTGACGGCGACCAGATCGGTCTGCTCAACCAGATCGTGGTCAGCCTCGGCGGTGAGCCGAAGCAGTGGCTGCTGGAATCACCACTGAACACGCTGCTGCTGATCGTCATCATGGTCTGGATCCAGGCCGGTTTCGCCATGGTGGTGCTCTCCGCCGCGATCAAGGCCATCCCCGGCGACATCGTGGAAGCCGCCCGGCTCGACGGCGTCAGCCCCTGGCAGATGTTCTGGCAGATCACCATGCCGAGCATCCGGCCGGCGCTGATCGTCGTGGTCGTCACGCTCACGATCGCCACGCTCAAGGTCTTCGACATCGTCCGGACCTCGACGAACGGCAACTACGACACCAGCGTGATCGCCAGCGAGATGTACAACCAGGCGTTCCGGTACGGCCAGAACGGGCAGGGCTCGGCGCTCGCCGTCTTCCTCTTCATCCTGGTCATCCCGGTCGTGATCTACCAGATCCGCAACCTCCGTCAGCAGCGGGAGGGCTGAGATGACCACCGCAACGCCCACCGTCGCCGCCGGCGCCCAGCAGACCGACGGCACCCCGACCACCGCCGCCGGACGGGTCCGCAAGCGGTTGAACAGCCGCACCGCGACCCTCGTCTCGGTCATCATCGCGGTGGTCTGGACCATCCCGACCTTCGGCCTGCTCGTCTCCTCCCTCCGACCGGAGGACGAGATCAAGACCACCGGCTGGTGGACGGCCTTCACCAACCCGCAGTTCACGTTCGAGAACTACCAGCAGGTCCTGTTCGGGCGGTCGTCGTCCTCCGGACAGCTCGCCGGTTCCTTCATCAACTCGCTGGCGATCACCATCCCGTCGGTGCTCTTCCCCCTCGCCTTCGCGTGCCTGGCCGCGTACGCGCTGGCCTGGATCAACTTCCGCGGCCGGGACTGGGTCTACATCGCGATCTTCGCGTTGCAGATCGTGCCGTTGCAGATGGCCCTGGTGCCACTGCTGAAGTTCTTCTCCACCGGCGTCACCCTCGGTGGCGTCACCCTGATGCCGGCCTGGGACCTGGTCGACGAACAGAAGTTCGCCCAGGTGTGGTTCGCCCACACCTGCTTCGCGCTCCCGTTCGCCGTCTTCCTGCTGCACAACTTCATCTCGCAGCTGCCCGGAGACCTGATGGAGGCGGCCCGGGTCGACGGGGCCACCCACCCGAAGATCTTCCGCAGCATCGTGCTGCCGTTGATCACCCCGGCGCTGGCGGCGTTCGGCATCTTCCAGTTCCTCTGGGTCTGGAACGACCTGCTGGTCGCGCTGATCTTCGCTGGTGGCGGCAACGAGACCGCCCCGCTCACCGTCCGCCTCGCCGAGATGGCCGGGACCCGGGGCAACGAGTGGCAGCGGCTCACCGCCGGCGCGTTCGTCTCCATCGTCGTACCGCTCATTGTCTTCCTGTCCCTGCAGCGCTTCTTCGTGCGAGGTCTGCTCGCCGGCAGCGTCAAGGGCTGACCCGATGCGCCCGCCGCCGCCGGACCCCTCGGGCGGCGGCGGGCGCATCGGGCACCGAGCGGGGGAACCGTGACGAGGATCGATGATGTGGCCCGGCTGGCCGGTGTGTCCACGGCCACCGTCTCGCGGGCCCTGCGGGGGCTACCGACGGTCTCCGCCGCCACCCGGCACCGGGTGCTCGCCGCCGCCGAGCAACTCGACTACGCGGTCTCACCGAGCGCGTCCCGGCTCGCCGGTGGCCGGACCGGCACGGTCGCGGTGGTGGTCCCCCGGATCACCCGCTGGTTCTTCAGCACCGTCGTCGAGGCGGTCGAGGAGTACCTCCACCAGTCCGGTTACGACCTGCTGCTCTACAACCTGGGTGGACGGGAGCAGGTCCGCCAGCGGGTCCTGCGCACGGCCAACCTGCACAAGCGGGTGGACGCCATGATGCTCGTCGCCACGCCACTGCGGCCGGCCGACCTGACCGCGCTGGCCACTCTGGAACTGCCCGGGGTCACCATCAGTTCGGGCAGCCGGGTGCCCAACTGGCCCTGCGTACGGATCGACGACGTCGCGGCCGCGCGGGCCGCGACCCGGCACCTGATCGACCTCGGCCATCACCGGATCGCGCACATCTCCGGCGACCCGGACGACGAGTTGGCCTTCACCACCCACCTCGACCGACGCCGTGGCTACCGGGCGGAGCTGCGCTCCGCCGGCCTGCGGCCCGACCCGAGCCTGGACGTCGAGTCCACCTTCACCATCGACGGCGGCAACCGGGCCACCGCCGAGTTGCTGGCCAGTGGCGAACCGCCGACCGCGATCGTCGCCGCCTGCGACGAGATGGCGATGGGCGCGATGACCGCGGTACGCGACGCCGGACTGCGGGTGCCGCAGGACGTCAGCGTGATCGGCATCGACGATCACGACCTGGCCGGTGTGCTGGGACTCAGCACCATCGCCCAGCCCGCCGCCGAACAGGGACGACTCGCCGCCCGAATGCTGCTCGACCCGCTCGGGGCGCGCCCTCCGGGCGCCATCGTGAGTCAACGGAACGCCGGCCGCGACACACCGGTGATCCTGCCCACTCGGTTGGTCGTCCGGGACTCGACCGCACCACCCCGGGCACACTGAAATCCACACACCGCGACACGGGAGAAGACCCTGAACACCGATCCGACGCAGCAGAACTCCTCCGGTCACCCGGTCACCGGCTGGTGGACCGAGGCGACCATCTACCAGATCTACCCCCGCTCCTTCGCCGACTCGGACGGCGACGGGATCGGCGACCTGCCCGGCATCACCGCCCGCCTCGATCACCTCGTCGAGCTGGGCGTGGACGCGGTGTGGCTCTCCCCCTTCTACCCGTCGCCGCAGGCCGACGCCGGCTACGACGTGGCCGACTACCGCGACATCGACCCGCTGTTCGGCACCCTCGCCGACGCCGACAAGCTGATCGCCGAGGCCCGGTCCCGCAGCCTGCGGGTGATCGTCGACCTGGTTCCCAACCACACCTCGTCCGCGCACCGCTGGTTCCAGGAGGCGCTGCCCGCCGCGCCCGGCAGCCCGGAACGATCCCGGTACATCTTCCGGGACGGCCGCGGACCGGCCGGTGACCAGCCGCCGAACGACTGGCAGAGCGTCTTCGGTGGCCCGGCCTGGACCCGGACGGTGGACGCCGACGGACAGCCCGGCCAGTGGTACCTGCACCTGTTCGACACGGGCCAGCCGGACCTCAACTGGGACAACCCGGAGGTGCACGCGGAGTTCCTGGACGTGCTGCGGTTCTGGCTGGACCGCGGCGTGGACGGCTTCCGGGTGGACGTGGCGCACGGCCTGATCAAGCAGGCCGACCTGGCCGACTGGCAGGAGCCCCAGGAGATCCTCTCCGGCAACGAGATCGACAAGCCGCGCCCGCCGATGTGGGACCAGGAGGGCGTACACGAGATCTACCGGCAGTGGCGCCAGGTTCTGGACAGCTACCCCGGTGAGCGGGTGCTGGTCGCCGAGGCGTGGGTGGAGCCGGCCGAGCGGCTGGCCCGCTACGTCCGCCCGGACGAGATGCACCAGGCGTTCAACTTCGAGTACCTGCTCGCCGCGTGGACCGCACCCGCCCAGTACGCGGTGATCACCCGCTCACTGGAGGCGACCGACTCGGTCGGCGCGCCGACCACCTGGGTGCTGTCCAACCACGACGTGGTGCGGCACGCCTCCCGACTCGGCCTGCCGATCGGCACCGTACGGCCCAACGGCATCGGCATCGGCGACCCGCAGCCGGACGCCGCGCTCGGCCTGCGCCGGGCACGGGCGGCCACCCTGCTGATGCTCGCCCTGCCCGGCTCGGCGTACCTGTACCAGGGCGAGGAACTGGGGCTGCCCGAGCACACCACGCTGCCCGACGAGGCCCGGCAGGACCCGACCTGGGCGCGCAGTGGGCACACCCAGCGCGGCCGGGACGGTTGCCGGGTGCCGATCCCGTGGGAGGCCGACGCCCCGTCGTACGGCTTCGGCCCCACCGACGCGAGCTGGCTGCCGCAGCCGCCGCTCTGGGCGGAGTACGCGCTGGACCGCCAGCGCGACGTGCCCGGCTCGACGTACGAGCTGTACCGCACGGCGCTGCGGCTGCGCCGCGAGCACGGGCTGGGTCGCGGCACCCTGGAGTGGGTGTCCTCCGGCGACGAGGCGCTGACCTTCCGCAACGGTGAGCTGACCGTGCTGACCAACTTCGGTGCGGCATCGGTGCCGGTGCCGGCCGGTGCCGAGGTGCTCGCCGCCAGCGCACCCCTGGACGACGACAACGCGGTGCCGACCGACGTGACGGTCTGGCTGCGCGGCTGATCTCGCGACGACCGGCCCGTCCCGCCGAGCGGTGCTCGCGGGCGGGCCGGTCAGGCTGGATCGCCGCGCGGTGGAGCTGATGTCGTAAACGATTCACGGCCGCGCCGCCCGCCCACGCCGCGCCCGCCCACGCCGCGCCCGCCCGCCCGCGCCCAGCACCCTCAAGATCGCACTACGTCCAGGATGCAGTGGCCTCGGCCCGCCGGAAGGCAACTAGAACTAAGAAGTAGCGCGATCTTGAGTACCGCGGGACGTGCGGGGACGCCTGGGCCCTCGGAACCGCACACCGAACGTGCCCCCACGCCGCCGCGCCGCCGATCTGCAGTTTCGGTCGCCGATATGGGTTCAATGCCCGCCTTTGCCGAGACAGTAAGCGCAAGATCGCGCGGCCGGGGCGGTCGGCCCGTCGATCATGGAGTTGTGGTGCCTGCTTCGGTGCCTCACAGGTCATTTGTCACCCACCACAACTCCATGATCGACGGGGCGGGGGCGGGGCGGGGTGGGGGCGGGGCGGGGTGGGGTGGGGTGGGTTAGAGGCGGTTGGCGCGGGTGTGTAGCAGGTCGTGGACGTTGTCGATGTCCGCTGGCGACGTCCGCGAGGCGAGCCAGTACATGACGCCGGTGGGGATGAAGAAGAGCTGGAACGCGGCCAGCCCGACGGCGAAGTTCAACGGCGGCGGGAAGGCCACCCGCAGCCCCTGGAAGGCCACCCCGACCAACCCGTTACCGGCCGCGCGACCGACCCCGTTGACCAGGTTGCCCAGGCTGTAGACCGTGCCCCGGTGCTCCGGCGGGTTGACGTCGGCGATCAACGCGAACCAGTTCGGTGAGTTGGCCGAGGTCAACGCGAGCGCCACGATCGCGGTGAGCAGGCTCAGCCCGACCGACGGCTCGGTGAACACACTGGTCAGTACCGCGCCCACGACCGCGCCGCCGCTGGCGCCGTCCGGCACGTCGATGGTCACCGGGACGAAGAACAGCACCAGGTAGAACGGCAGCGCGGCGAGGATGCCGACCGCGGCGACCAACGCCCGACCCCGAGGGGTACGCCGCTGCACCGCGTCGCCGATCAGGCCACCCACGATGGAGAACACCCCGCCGAGCTGGAACAGCGTGGCGAAGACGCTGCCCACCACCACGGCTGTCGACGTCGAGTAGCCCTGGGCCTCGGCCCGTTCGGCGAAGAGCACCGGCAGCCAGACCAGCGAGCCGAACGCGGCCTGCGCCGTCAGCCCCTGGAGGATCAGCCACCGGTTGGTCCGTCGGGCCAGGATGCGCGGCAGGTCGGCGCGACTGATCCGGTAGTCGTACTCGGCGCCGGCGTCCAGCCGGTCGGCCAGCTCCGGCTCGCTCTGGCCGCGCCGGACGTCGTACGTGAAGAGGTAGGCCAAAGTGGCGACCAGGCCGACGCCGGTCAGGATCAGGAAGGGTCGTCGCCAGTCGGTTGCCCCGAGCAGGCCGCCGACGAGCGTGCCCGCGAGGGTGCCGATCCCCTGGGAGAGGCCCCAGAAGCTCATCACCAGCCCTCGCCGGGACGGTGAGATCAGGTCGGTGACCACGGAGAAGCCGACCGAGCCGACCGCGCCGAGGCCGACGGCCGCGACCAGCTGCGCGGCCAGGAAGGTCAGGTACCCGCCGGCGAGCGCGCTGCCGCCGGTGCCGGCCGCCCAGAGCAGCGTGCCCACCATCAGCAGCCGCTTGCGGTTGGCCCGGTCACCGACGTACGCCCAGCCGACCGCGGCCACCGCGCTGACCAGGAAGCTGACCGCGGTGACCAGGCCCAGTAGCCGCCCCGACACGCCGAACGCGTCGGAGATCGGGCCGTAGAGCGGCGGTATCAGCCCGATCGCGACGTTGTCCAGGGAGGCGAGCAGCACGAACACCACGACGCTGTACAACCGGTGGGCCGTACCGCCGCCCCGACCGGGCGGGCGTGAGCCGGGCTGCGCCCGTCCCCGCTCGGGTCCGCCACTGGTCACCGTCATGCCGGCAGCCAACCAGACTCCGCGGAGGGAGCCGTCACGCGGGTGGGTGCCGGTCGACGTGACCCGGCACCCACCTCGTCGATCCGGACGGTCAGCGCCGGTCGAGGACCAGTCCGCGAGCCGCCGCGTACTGGTCCCGCACGGCGGGGACCGGCTCGGCCGCGTACTCCTCGGTGCCCTCGACCGCCCACTGCGGTGGCGTCGGGCCGCCCAGGGCGACCCAGGCGGCCTGGCGGGCGGCGCCGTCGGCGACGTACTCCCCGGCCGGCGGGACGACGACCGGGCAGCCGAAGACCTGCGGGGCGATCCGACGGACCGCGGCTGACCGGGCTCCGCCGCCGACCAGGATGACCCGGCGGACGGTGGCGCCCTGCGCGGTCAACGCGTCCAGGCCGTCGGCGAGCGCGCAGAGCATGCCCTCGACGGCAGCCCGCGCCAGGTGCGCGGGGGTCGACGTGCGCAGGGTCAGCCCGTGCACGGCGCCGGTGGCGAGCGGTCGGTTCGGCGTCCGCTCGCCCTCCAGGTAGGGCACCATGACCAGCCCGTCCGCGCCGGCCGGCGCGGAGAGTGCCAGATCGGCCAGCTCGTCCAGGCTGACGCCGAGCATCGCGGCGGCGGCGTCCAGCACCCGGGCCGCGTTGAGCGTGCAGACCAGCGGCAGGAACCGACCGGACGCGTCGGCGAAGCCGGCGACGGCGCCGCTCTCGTCGGCGGCCGGCACGTCGGCGACGCTGAACACGGTGCCGGAGGTGCCGATCGAGACGACCACGTCACCGGGGCCGGCACCGACGCCGAACGCGGCGGCGGCGTTGTCCCCGGTGCCCGCGCCGAGCAGCGCGCCGCCCGACCCACCCAGCTCGTCGGCCAGCTTGCCGGCCGACTCCGCCGGGCCGAGCACCTCGGGCAGCACCAACTGCCGGCCGAAGCCCCGTTCCAACAGGTCCGGTCGGTAGTCGCCGGTCGCCGACGACCAGTAGCCGGTGCCGCTGGCGTCACCGCGGTCGGTGCGCAGCGCGCCCAACCCCGGGGCGCCGGCCAGCCGCCACGTCAGCCAGTCGTGCGGCAGGCAGACGGCCGCCACGCGGGCCGCCGCCTCCGGCTCGTGGGTGGCCAGCCACCGCAGTTTGGTGATGGTGAAGCTGGCCACCGGGACACTGCCGGCGGCTTCGGCCCAGAACCGACGCCCGGCCGCGCCGCCGCCGGCCTCCTCGACGAGGTCGGCGGCGGCGTCGGCGGATCGGGTGTCGTTCCACAACAGTGCCGGGCGGACCACCCGGCCGTCCTCGTCGAGACACACCATGCCGTGCTGCTGGCCGGCGACGGAGATCGCCGCCACGTCGGCCAACCCGCCGGCCTGGTCGACGGCGCTACGCAGCGCCTGCCACCAGGCTTCCGGGTCGACCTCGGTGCCGTCCGGGTGCGGTGCGCGGCCCTGCCGGAGCAGAGCCCCGGTCTCCGCGTCCCGGATGACCACCTTGCAGGACTGGGTGGACGAGTCGACGCCTGCGACCAACGGCATGGCGGGGCCTCAGCGAGCGCCGAGCAGGTGCTCGACGGCGAGCTGGTTCAGCCGGACGAAGGCGAAGCCCCGCTCGGCGACCGCGTCGACGTCGACATCCTCGAACGCGGACCGGTCGGCCAGGAACTCCTCGTAGCCCTCGCCGTCGTTGAGCGTCGGCGTGTTCAGGTCGCCGACCTTGCTGGCGGCGAGCGCCTCGACCACCTCGGGGTCGGCGCGGAACGCCGCGGCCCGCTCCTTGAGCAGCAGGTAGGTGCTCATGTTGGCCGCCGCCGAGGCCCAGACACCGTCCATGTCCTCGGTGCGGGAGGGCTTGTAGTCGAAGTGGCGCGGCCCGTCGTAGGCCGGCCCGCCGTTGGGGCCGCCGTTCTCCAGGAGGTCCACCAGGGCGAACGCGTTCATCAGGTCACCGTGGCCGAAGACCAGGTCCTGGTCGTACTTGATGCCGCGCTGGCCGTTGAGGTCCAGGTGGAACAGCTTGCCCTGCCAGAGCGCCTGGGCGATGCCGTGGGCGTAGTTGAGCCCGGCCATCTGCTCGTGGCCGACCTCGGGGTTGAGGCCGACCAGCTCCGGGTGGGCCAGCTGGGAGATGAAACCGAGCGCGTGCCCGATGGTCGGCAGCAGGATGTCGCCGCGCGGCTCGTTGGGTTTGGGCTCCAGGGCGAACCGCAGGTTGTAGCCCTTGTCGATGGAGTACTGGGTGAGCAGGTCCACCGCCTCGCGGTAGCGGTCCAGGGCGGCGCGGACGTCCTTGGCGAGGTCGTACTCGGAGCCCTCGCGGCCGCCCCACATGACGAACGTGCTGGCACCCAGCTCGGCGGCCAGGTCGACCTGACGCAGCACCTTGCGCAGCGCGTACCGGCGGACGTCGCGGTCGTTGCTGGTGAAGCCGCCGTCCTTGAAGATCGGGTGGGTGAAGAGGTTGGTGGTGACCATGGGCACCACGAGGCCGGTCTCGTCGAGGGCCTTGCGGAACCGGGCGATGTGCTGGTCCCGGGTGGCGGCGTCGACGCCGAACGGGATCAGGTCGTCGTCGTGGAAGGTGATGCCGTACGCGCCCAGCTCGGCGAGCCGGTGCACCGCCTCGACCGCGTCGAGCTCGGGACGGGTCGCGTCACCGAACGGGTCGCGGGCCTGCCAGCCCACGGTCCAGAGCCCGAAGGAGAACTTGTCGGCGGGGGTGGGACGGGGTGCCATGAGCGACCTCCGGGGTGGTGTTGTCCGCTATTTGTTCAGCGATTGAATTATTTGCTCAGCCTATGGCACTGTCAAGGGGTGAGCCTCACCCACGCCCCGGCCGGCGCAGTCCGTCAGGGCAGTCTGCGCGAGCTCAACCTCGCCCTGGTCCTGGGCCGGATCGCCGCGGCCGACCGACCGCCGTCCCGCGCCGACCTGGCGACCGCGACCGGCCTGACCCGAGCCACGGTGTCCGCGGTGGTCGAGGACCTGCTCGCCGGGCAGTTGGTCAGCGAGTCCGAGCCGGCCCCCCGCGCCGGCGCCGGCCGCCCGGCCCGCGGTCTCGTCCTGGCCGACCAGGGGCCGGCGGGGCTCGGCCTGGAGGTCAACGTCGACTACCTGGCGGTCTGCGTGGTGGACCTCGCCGGACAGGTCCGGCACCGCACCGTGCACCGGGCCGACCTGCGCCCGGTGGCCCCCGCGGACGCCCTCGCCCAGCTTGTCGAGATCGCCGGGACGGCCCGCGACGTCGCCGCCAGCGAGGGCCTCACCCTGGTCGGGGCCGCACTCGCGGTGCCCGGCCTGGTGGACGACGACGGGCTGGTCCGGCTCGCACCGAACCTGGGCTGGCGCGACGTGCCGGTACCCGCGCTGCTCGCCGCGCACCCGCCGCTTGTCGAGCAGGTGCCCGGCGTCCCGGCGCTGGTCGTCGACAACGAGGCCAACCTCGCCGCGCTCGGCGAGCTGCACTCCCGGCCACCCGGCCCGGCCAGCTTCCTGCACATCTCCGGAGAGGTGGGCATCGGCGCCGGCATCGTGCTCGACGGCGCCCTGTTCCGGGGCGTCCGCGGCTGGAGCGGTGAGATCGGGCATCTCCCGGTGCACCCCGAGGGCCGTCCGTGCCGCTGCGGCGGACAGGGCTGCCTGGAGCAGTACGCCGGCCAGGAGGCGATTGTGACCGCCGCCGGGCTGGCCCGGACGGAACTCCCCGCCGACACCGCGACAGCGCGGCTGGCCGAGCTGGCCGAGGCCGGTGACCCGGACGCGCTGCGGGCGCTGCACGACGCCGGGACGGCGCTCGGTGTCGCGGTGGCCGGTGTCGTCAACCTGCTCGACCTGGACACCGTGGTGCTCGGTGGCGGGTACGCGGCGCTGGCACCCTGGCTGTGCCCGCCGGTGCTCGCCGAGATCGCCAGTCGGGTGCTCACGGCCGCCTGGTCGCCGGTCACGGTCCGGCCGTCGCGGCTCGGCGCGGAGGCCGCCGCCGTGGGCGCCGCCGGCTCGGTGGCCCGCCGGATCGTCGCCCAGCCCGCCGGCTGGCTGGGCCGCTCCGGCTGATCGACGCCCCGCGCTCGGTGGTCGGGTGCCCGTCTGGCTCGGTAGCCTTTCCCCAGCCAGCGATCCGCGGCGAGGAGGCGAGAAGCAGGATGCGCACAGGTCGTCAGACGCGCGGTGGCGTCGGACGGTGACCTCGACCCGGCAACCCAGCGGCAGCACCCTGCCAGCGGACGCGAGACGCGCCCGCGAGCTGCTCGACGGGCTCGCCGAGGCCGTGCTGACCACGGACGGGACCGGTCGGGTCACCCTGGCCAACGCCAGGGCCACACACCTGCTCCCGGAGATCACCGTCGGCAGCGACCTGGCCGGCTGCCCGGTGGCCGCCCTGGCCCGAGCGTTCGCCGAGGACGCCGCCCAGTTCGACACCGAGCACCACGGCCGGCGACTACAGGGCACCCGGCGGCAGCTGGCCGACTCCCGGTACGCCTGGTACGTCCGCGACGTCACCGAGGAGCACGCCCACGCCGCCGCGCTGGAGGCCGAGCGCGCCCGCACCGCCTTCCTCGCCCAGGCCGGCGGTCGGCTCGGGCTCGCCCTGCACCGGGACCAGGTGCTCCTGGCCACCACCACCCTCGCCGTGCCGTACCTGGCCGACGTCGCCGTGGCCCTGCCGCGACCGGCCACCCCGACCGAGCCGCACGCCCGTTGGGTCCGGTACGCCGACGGGGAGCCGACCCCGGTCACCGGGCTGACCCCCGCGACCCGGACCGGCAGCGTGCCCGGCCTCGCCGAGGCGCTGAGCGGCGAGTTCGCCGAGCCGAGGCCAGGGCTGGACGCCGAGTTCGCCGAGCCGAGGGCCGAGCCGGACGCCGAGTTCGCCGACCTGGCCACCATGCTTCCGCCCGGATTCGGCCGCCCGGGCGCCGTGCTGGTCAGCCCGCTGACCAGCGGCGACGGATCGGCCGGCGCCCTGCTGCTGATCCGCCGAGTTGGGCGGGCCGGTTTCGACGAGCGTGACCGCGAACTGGCCCGCGAGTTCGCCGCCCGGGCCGGCGCCGCACTGACCAGCGCCGACCTTCATGGCGAGCAGATCCACCTGGCCCAGGTGCTGCAAACAAGCCTGCTCCCGCCCGAGCTGCCCACCGTTACCGGTGTGACCATGGCCGGCGGATACCGGGCCGCCGGGGACACCCTGCGCATCGGTGGCGACTTCTACGAGGTGTTCCCCCACTCACGCGGTGCCCTCTTCGCCCTCGGCGACGTGTGCGGCAAGGGAGTGGGCGCGGCCGTGTTGACCGGCCGGGTCCGCCAGTCGTTGCGGACGCTGCGGCTTGTCGAGCAGCGACCACTGGAGCTGATCCAGCTACTCGACCGGGCGTTGTCCGACGCCCCGGACGCGGCGCGGCGCAACCAGTTGACCACCCTGCTGCTCGGCTCGATCGAGCGCGGGTCCGCCGGGCTGGACATCCGGATCGCCGGCGGGGGCCACCCGGCGCCACTGCTGGTCACCGCCGCCGGCAGGGTCAGCACGGTCCCGGTCGGCGGGATGCCGGTCGGCGCGCTGACCGCCGCACGATTCGCCGAGACCCGGGTGCACCTCGACCCGGGTGACCTGCTGTTCGCGTACACCGATGGGGTGACCTCGGCGCGCGGGCCGGGTGACCTGACGACGTTCGGTGTGGCCCGGCTGCGCGCGGCGCTCGCCTCGGCGGCCGGGCGGACGCCGGCGGCGCTCGTCGAACGGGTGCGGCAGGCGGTCGACGACTGGCTGGCCGGGGAGTCCCACGACGACATCGCGATGCTGGCCGTGGGTGCCCCGACGCCGCAGTGATCGACGGCCCTCCCGGAGGCCGGTGGAATCGAGGTGATCAGGCGGTCCGCGCCACCGGCGGTCCGCCGGCCGACCGGTCCCGGTTGCCGCCGATCGACCGTTCCGGGTCACCCGACGGGTCCGCCCAGACCGTGCGGGTCTGCCGGTCCTGGTCGATCGACACGTCTCCCGAGCGCCCAGCGGGCCGGTCCGGGTCGTGCGGCCAGTCCCCCGGATCCGTCGGGTCACCCGGCGAATCGGTGATCTGCGGCTGCTGCTGGCGAGCGACGTTGTCGAACTCCCGCATGCCGTCGAGCAGCGCGTCGCGGCCCGCGGGGCTCATCCCGGCCAGTACGGCGGCGAGCTGCGCCTGACGGTCGGCCCGCAGTTCGGCGAGGAGCCGACGGCCCTCCGGAGTGAGGTGCAGCGAGATCTCCCGCCGGTCGAAGCGGCCCGGCTCACGCTCCAGCATGCCGGCGGCGACCAGCCGGTCGCAGAGGCGGCTGGCGGAGCTGAGCAGCATGTCGAGCCGGGTGGCCAACCGGCGCAGGTTGATCCCGTCGTGCTGCTCCACCACCATCACCGCGCGTAGCTGGGCGCCGGACACCCGGCCGGCGGTCCCCTCCCGGGCGGATTCCCAGATGCCGAGCAGGGCTGCGGCCGCCACGTCCAGCGCGGCAGCCATACTCGTCTCGGGGTCCGTCGGACGGTGCAGTTCAGCCATGGTGGCCCGAGAGTACTCCGAACCCACTGGTGGTCGAGCTTTCAGCGAGGGAGTGACGATGAGCGAACCGGTCAGTCAGGCACGACGTGCCCTGAATGAGACACCGGCGGACCGGCTCGTCGGCGGTGTCGGGGAGGTGCTCGCCCGGTCGTACGGAATCACCGACGTCGAGCTGTACCAGGTCGACTACCGACTCGCGGAGCTACTGCCACTCACCGAGGGTGACCCGATCACGAATCCCGGGCATCCCGCCTGGCGTGCCTTCGACCACCAGTCGCCGATACTGACCGACGGCACCGCCTGGTTCCCGGTGACGATGCGTGGCGAGCGTCGCGGGGTACTGTGCCTGGCGCCCGTCCCGGACGACCGGAAGGTCCTCGTCGAGCTGGCCGACATCGCCACCGCACTCGCCCACGAGGTGGCGGCGGTCTCCGCCGGCACCGACGTCTACCAGGCGGCGCGGCGGACCCAGCGCCTCACCCTGGCCGCCGAGATGCAGTGGGATTTGCTTCCCGGCCGCAGCCGGATCCGTCCCTCGTTCAGCCTGGCCGGGCAGTTGGAGCCGGCGTACGCGGTGCGCGGCGACAGCTTCGACTGGTCCGACGACGGGGAACGACTCTGGTTGTCCACGATCAACGGCACCGGTGAGGGTGTCGCCGCCTCCCTGCTCACCTCGCTGGCCACCCACGCGCTGCGCAACGCGCGTCGGGCCGGGCTGAGCCTGGCCGACCAGGCCGCCCTCGCCGACCGGGCCCTCTACGACCTGTACCGGGGCGAGCAGCACCTCTCCGCGTTGCTGATGGAGCTGGACCTGCGGTCCGGGATGATGACGGTGGTCGACGCCGGATCACCCCGGCTGGTCCTGCTGCGCGACGGGGAGGTCACCGAGCAGCCCCTGGAGGCGCAGTTCCCCCTCGGCATGTTCGAGGAGACCGACTACCACGAGCAGAAGTTCCCGCTGGAACGCGGCGACCGGCTCTTCGTGGTCAGCGACGGGGTGGTGGAGGCCACCGGGCAGCACGTGCGCTACGGCGAGACGGCACTGGACCGGTTCCTGCGGCGGACCGGGCCGATGGAGCCACTGGAAGCCGTCCGGTCCCTGATCGGTGACCTGCGCGCCTTCGTGGCCGGTGACCTGGTCGACGACGCGGTGGTCGTCTGCCTGGACTGGACCGGCCCGCAACCGTGACCGGCGGTCGTCAGTACGCTCCGCGGCCGTTCAGGACCGCACCGAAGGTCTTCCAGAGGATGGTGAGGTCGGCGGCGAGGGACCAGTTCTCCACGTAGTAGAGATCGAGCCGGATGCCGTCCTCCCAGCTCAGGTCGGAGCGACCGCTGACCTGCCACAGCCCGGTCATGCCGGGCTTGACCAGCAGCCGCCGGGCCACGTCGCCGTCGTAGCGGGCCACCTCCGAGGGCAGCGGTGGCCGGGGGCCGACCATGCTCATCTGACCCAACAACACGTTCACCAGTTGCGGCAGCTCGTCCAGCGACCACTTGCGCAGCAACCGGCCCACGCGGGTGACCCGGGGGTCCTGGCGCATCTTGAACATCAGGCCGTCGGTCTCGTTGCGCGCGGTCAGCTCGGCGAGCAGCGTGTCGGCGTTCACCACCATGGTGCGGAACTTGAACACGCCGAACTCCTGCCCGCCCCGACCGACGCGGACCTGCCGGAAGAGCACCGGGCCCCGGCTGTCCAGTTTGATGGCCAGGGCGATGACCGCGATCAGCGGCATCAGCAGCGCCAACGCCAGCGACGAGGCCGAGCGGTCGACGAGGCCCTTCACCAACTTGCGCGCACCGCGAAACTCCGGTGCCTCGACGTGGATCAGCGGCAGGCCGGCAACCGGGCGGGTGTGGATCCGCGGGCCGGCGACGTCGGTCAGCGCGGGCGCCACGACCAGGTCGATGCCGGTGCCCTCCAACTGCCAGCCGAGGCGGCGCAGCCGGGTCGCGGTCAGCTCTCCGGAGGCGGTGACCGCGACCGTGTCCGCGCCGATGGCCGTGGCGGCCTCCGGGATGCCTCGGAACGACCCCACCACCGGTACGTCGCCCAGTCGCTGTGCCACCGGCGCGAGCAGCGCGTCCGGAATGCACGCGCCGACCACCTGGTAGCCGGCGTACGGCTCGCGACGCAGCGTGTGCACCAACTCCAACACGTGGGCGGTGTCGCCGACCACCAGCACCCGGCGAGACCAGCCGGCACCCATCGAGCGGGCGCGGTGCAGGCGCTTACGGGCGGCGAACCGCGCCACCTCCAGCCCGACGGTGCCCACCCCGAAGGAGATGCCGAGGAAGCCCCGCGACACGCCCAGATCGGTGATGTAGCCGATGATGGCTATCGCGCCGGCCAGGCGCAGGCTCGCGGAGCTGACCCGCCGGTACTCGTCCGCCCCGTAGCCGATCACCCGGTCGTCGTAGCAGCCAAGCGCCTTGAGCGAGATCAGCCAGGCCAGCACCAACCCCGGGGCCACCAGTACGTACGGGACCTCGGAGCCGGTCGGCCGGCCGTCACCGAATCGGGTGACGTAACCGATGAACAGCGCGACGATGAGCACGGTGGTGTCCAGGACCACCATGACCCGGACGTAGGACCGCTCGTCGGCGCGCGCCACCAGCCCGGCGCGATTGTCGTTCGGCTCCGCCGACGTGGCGGGGGTCAACAGTGTCGCCGCGGTCACCGGCCCTCCCACTCTGCTCAGGATGGCCCCGGCCAATGGGTCGGACCGGAGGCGGACCGACCATGCCGGAACAGTCGACATCCTGCCTCGATAACTATGACTACCGATTGCTTCGGACGTATTGCCGTCACTTTTCTTCAACCTGGAAGCCAAAAAAGGCCTGCCTACCGGGGATCCGGTAGGCAGGCCTTCGACCTCGGTGCGTCAGCTCACCGCGGTGCCGGCGGACGACGCGCGATGGCGCTGAGGAAGATGCTGCCGATCTCACTCGGATCCTTGGTGACGAAGACGTCGCCACCGGTCACCTTGGTGATCGACTCGAGCTCGGCCTTGCTGACGCCCTCGCCGATGCCGATCATGATGACCTGGACCGGCCGGTCCGGATCGGCGACCTGCTTGAGCTTGGCGAGCAACTGCTGCTGGTTGAGGCCGTTGTCGTCGTCGTTCTTGCCGTCGGTGAACAGCACGATCGAGTTGACCCGGCCGGGTTGCCAGTTTTCCTGCACCGCCTGGTACGCGGCCAACATGGTGTCGTAGAGGCCGGTGTCGCCGTCGGAGGGTTTGATGCCGCCGAGCGCGCCCTCCAACTGGGCACGTTGGCCGGAGAGCGGGCCGATGCCGACCAACTCCCGGTAGTCCCGGTTGCCGACCAGCTTGGTGGAGAAGGTCCACAGGCCGATCGACCAGGAGTCGTCGAAGAGGCCGAGTCCGCGACGGGCCGCGTCGACGGTGACCTCCTCCCGGCTCCGGTTGTTGGCGGACGGCACCGGGTCCTTCATCGAGCCGGAGACGTCGATGACGGCAAGCATCCGGCCGGGCTGGGTGGCGATCGACCAGCTGGAGACGACCCGCTGGATCGCGGCCGGGTCCAGACCACCCGCGGCGGTGCCGCCGTTCGCCGGCGCGGTCGGCGCGCCGCCGGACGGGCTCGGGGCACCCTGCGGGGCCTTGAAGCCGTCACCCCAGTTGCCGTCCGGCGAGCGCAGCGACTGCGCCGCGAGCCGGTTACGGAAGGAGGGGCTGGTGAGCAGCTCGAACAGCACCCGGGCCGCCGAGGCCTTGCTCGGCTCGATGCCGGGCAGCACCGCGTACGGGTAGTCCAGCGGCATCGGCGCCGGCTCCATGTAGAGCGCGGCGAGCGGCACCGGTGGCTTCTTGCTGTTGAAGGCGATCACGTCCTCTTCGGACAACGCCGCCGCGCCCAGACCGCTCGCGATGGTCGTCGCGTCGTTCGAGGTCGGGAACCGGGCCAGCAGGTCGTTGCGCAGCGAGGATCGACCGGTGGCCAGTGCGCGAAGCGCGCCGACGGTGCTGCGTTGGGCGTCCTCGCCCGCGCCGTTGGCGGCGGCGGTCAGCGAGAGCAGGCCGGACAGGCCGGCCGCGTCGCGGGTCGGCTCGACGATCCCGGTGTGCAGCGGTGTGCTGGTGTTGTTCATCTGCTTGAGCAGGTCGGTCCAGTTGAACTTCTTGTCCGGCCAGCCCAGCCGGAGGGCGATCGGCTCGGGCATCGCGACGACGATGGGGCTGCGCGCGATGGACGCGCCGTTGGTCGGAGCGAACGCGGTCGCGTCCTTCTTCAACCGCAACAGCCAGGTCGAGGAGTCCGGCACCCAGACGTCCGGGCTGACGGCGGTGCCGCTGGCCTGCCCCACACCGGCGAGGACCGCACCGTGCTTGGCCGCCACCACGGCCGCCACGTCGACTGGGTCGGACGCGGAGACGTCGACCCGGATGCAGGTGGGACCCACCGCGGCGCCGTCCTTGACCCACTGGGACGCGGCGGCGTCCACCGCGGGTGCGAGCTCGGAGGCGACCGCCACCGCGAGTCGGATCTCACCCGAGCAGTTGGACTGGATCAACTCCCGATAGCCGAACCACGCGCCGGTCGTGACGACGAGCACCGCCGCCATCGCGGCGGCGGCTGCTAGGTGGAGTTTCGAACGCATGCGATGGCGGCCTGCTGACACGGTGACCATCTTGCGTACAAGGTGCCGTCTCTGCCACATCCGTTCGGCCTAAAGTTACGGAGGAGAAACAGTTGATCACCATTTAGCGACAGAGCGTGACGTAGCGGCCCCGAGGTGTTGCCGAATCAGCGCCGGCTTCACGTCCCTGCGTCGGCCCTCACGGCAGCACACACGTCGGGCTCGGCACCGGCACCGGCTCTCCGATCGCCTCCGGAACGCCGGTCTCGACGTCGCGCCGGAAGACCCGCACCATGTCGGCCCGTTCGTCGGCGACGTAGAGGTGCTCACCGATCAGCGCGAAGTGCCGGGGCCACTCACCACCGGTGTCCACTTCGGCCACCAGTTCGGGCAATTCCCCAGCCAGGGCGAATGCCGACAGGGTCCCCACCCCCCGGTTGGCGACATAGAGAAACCGTCCGTCCGGGCTGACCGCGACCTCCGAGGGCTGCACGTGACCGGGCCGCTCGCTCGCCTCGACCCGACCCCGCTTGTGCAACGCGCCGTCGTCGGTCAGCTCGTACGCGGTGACGGAGGCGTCCAGCTCACCGACGACGTAGCAACGCCGTCCGTCCGGGTGGCGGGCCAGGTGCCGGGGTCCGGTGCCCGGCGTCGTGCGGGTGCGTGGCGCACGGGGCACCAGCCGCCCGCTCGCCGCGTCCAGGTCGTACCGGTAGACCGAGTCGGTGCCGAGATCCACCGCGAGCAGTGGCCCCTGGCCCGGCCCCGGCGAGACCATGTGGGCGTGCGCGTGGTCCTGCCGCTCCGGGTCGGGGCCGTGCCCCTCGTGCACCACCAGGTCGGTGCGCTCGCCGGGCACCCCCTGCGGGTCGAGCGCGAAGACCGCCACGCTGCCGCTGCCGTAGTTGGCCGCCACCAGGTGGCCGCCGTCGGGCACCACCGCCAGGTGGCAGGGCTCGGCCCCGCCTGTCGACCGGCTGCCCAGCGGATCCAGCGCGCCGTCCGGCCCGACCCGCCAGGCGCTGATCTCCCCGGCCGTCAACTCGTTCACCGCGTACAGCACCGGCTGGGTGGGGTGCCGCGCCAGGAAGGAGGGGGACGGGGTGACCGCCACCGTGCCGAGCGGGGTCAGCGCCCCGGTCGTCGGGTCGCGGCGCGCGGCGACGATGCCACTGCCCCGCCCACCGCTCTGCGCGGTGTAGCCCCCGATGTGGACGACCTCACCCTGAGCACTCACGTTCCACTCCTCCGCCGGCATCCTCCGCTGATCCAACCAGAGGCTGCCCGCATCGCCCGCCGGTTAACCGGCTTTGCCGGCCGGATCTCAGGCCGCCGGCACCGGCTCCCCGCGCTGCCGGGCGACATGTTCGACCAGAGAGATCAACACCATCTTTCCGGACTGCCGGTCGCGGGCGTCGCAGAGCACCATCGGCACGTCCGGGTCCAGGTCGAGTGCCCGACGTACGGTCTCCAGGTTGAACCGGCGGGAGTCGTCGAAGCAGTTCACGCCGACCACGAACGGGATGCCACGCTGCTCGAAGTAGTCGATCGACGGGAAACAGTCGGCCAGCCGACGGGTGTCGGCGAGCACCACCGCGCCGAGCGCGCCGAAGGCCAACTCGTCCCACAGGAACCAGAACCGATCCTGGCCCGGGGTGCCGAACAGGTAGACCTGCAGGTCGTCGTTGATGGTGATCCGGCCGAAGTCCATCGCCACCGTGGTGGTCGACTTGCCCTCCACCCCGGAGACGTCGTCGGTGCCGATCCCGGCGCCGGTCAACACCTCCTCGGTCTGCAACGGGCGCACCTCGCTCAGGGCACTGACCAGTGTCGTCTTGCCAGCTCCGAAGCCGCCCGCGATGAGGATCTTCAGTGCCAGCGGGATGGTGGTGCTGGTGCCCGTATGGTCATAGCGCACGGAGTCCACTGACCACCGCCTTGAGGATGTCGTCGTCGGGAAGTTTTCCGGCGGCCGGCGGCTCGTGCACCGCAACCAGCCCCTCGGCCAGGAGATCACCGAGTAGTACCCGGACCACACCGACCGCGAGGTCCAGTTCGGCTGCCAACTCGGCCACCGACACCGGCCGGAGGGCCAACGCGATCAGCCGTCGATGCTCCGGGAGCAGGTGTGGATGGCCGGCGTCGTCGACGTCCGATTCCGCAAGCACGATCGCGACCAGGTCGAAGCCGTCGCCGGCGGAACGGACCCGGCCTTTGGTGAGGGTGTACGGGCGCACCACCGGGCCGGCCTCGCCGTCCAGCCACTCGTGTTGCGGCCCGGGCGGCTCAGCCCGCATCACCGTCTCCCGCCGACGATCGGGCCGGCGCGGCGAGGCTCTCCCCCACCCGGATGACAAGCATCGCCATCTCGTACGCGACCAACCCGATGTCCGCGGCGGCGTCGCTCACCACCGCCAGGCACGCGCCCTGCCCGGCGGCCGTGACGAAGAGGTACGCCGACTCCATCTCCACCACCGTCTGCCGGACCGGGCCGCCGTCCACGTGCCGGCTGGCGCCCCGCGCCAGGCTGGAGAAGCCCGCGGCGAGCGCACACAGGTGCTCCGCGTCGGAGCGCTCCAACTCGGCCGAGCAGCCGAGCAGGAGACCGTCGGCGGACAGCACCACCGCCTCCCGGGCCGCCGGCACACGTTGCACCAGCTCGTCGAGCAACCAGTCCAGGCCGGCGCTCTGCTTCGTCGAATGCCGCACTAGGCGTCCCTCTCAGTCGCGGTCGGGGGTTCGGGGGGCGTCGCCGGGCTGGCCGGGGCCGCCGGTCCGGGTGGCACTGCCGGAGCAGCCGGGGTGGTGACGGTGGCGCGTCCGCGCGCCGTGCCGGCCTGCAGGGCCGCCATCACCCGGCGCACCTCCTCGGGAGACCGGGGCGCCGGGGTGTCGGCGACTGTCGACCGGGGTTGGGCGGCCGCGGGAGTACGACGTCGCACCCGGCGGGGCAGACCGTCCAGCTCGTCGTCCGCGGCCGACCCCCCGTCGACCGGCCCGCCGCCCGAGGTCGGTACGCCGGTGGGTGGGGCGGACGGTGCGGCGACGGCGCGCGGCCCGGTGGGTGGGCGGGTGCGGGGCACGGCACCCCGACGAGCCGTCCGGGCCAGCCGCCGGGCCGGGTCGGCCGACGCGGCGGGAAGCGTCGCGGGGTCGGGGCCGGCCGGCGGCTCGGCGGTCACCAGGCCGGCGGGGATCAGCACCACCGCGGTCACCCCGCCCTGCTCGGAGGAACGCAACCGCACCCGTACGCCGTGCCGGGCCGCCAGCCGGGCCACGACGAACAGGCCGAGCCGGGCGCTCTGCGCCGGGTCGAACTCGGGCGAGCTGGCCAGCCGGGTGTTGGCGGTCTCCAGGGCCGCGGCGGACATGCCCAGCCCCTGGTCGGTGATCTCCAGGGCGTACCCGTTGGCCACCCGTTCCCCGGTGACGGTGACCCGGGTGTCCGGCGGGGAGAAGGCGGTGGCGTTCTCGACCAGCTCGGCGAGCAGGTGGATGACGTCGCCGACCGCCCGGCCGAGCACGCCGGCGGGCTGCGCGCCGGCGATGTCCACCCGGTCGTACGCCTCGACCTCGGAGATCGCGCCGCGGATCAGGTCGACCATCGCGACCGGGTTTCGCCAGCCCCGGCCGGGCGCGGAGCCGGCGAGGATGACCAGGTCCTCGGCGTGCCGGCGGAGCCGGGTCGCCAGGTGGTCGACCTGGAAGAGCTCGGCCAGCTCGTCCGGGTCCTCGGCACGGCGCTCCATGCGGTCCAGCAGGTGCAACTGACGGTGCACCAGGCTCTGGCTCCGGCGGGCGATGTTGAGGAAGACCTCGTTGAGCCCACGGCGCAGGGCGACCTCGTCCACGGCGGCTTGGACGGCGGTGCGCTGCACCTCGGTGAAGGCGCGGCCGACCTCGCCGATCTCGTCGTGGCCGTACTCCAGTGGCGGCGCCTCCCGGGCGACGTCGACCTGCTCGCCGCGCCGCAACCGGGCCACCACGTCCGGGAGACGGTGCTCGGCCAATTCCAGCGCGGCGGTGCGGACGCCGGTGAGGCGCTGGGCCAGCGTGCGGCCGAGCCGCAGCGCCACCAACACCGAGACCACCACGGCGACGAGCCCGAGCACACCGGCGGCGGCGAGCCGTGCCAGGATGCGTACCGCCATCGGCACCGAGCGGTCGGTGAGACCGTCGGCCTCGGCCAGCTCGAAGTCGCGCAACTGCTGCTGCACCGCGTCATGGCTGGTCTGCCAGGCCGCCGCGTCGACCGGCGGCCGGCCCGACCGGTTGGCCACGACCAGCGCGTCCTGCATCGTGCGCAACCGGGTGAACGCCTCGCCCTCGGCCAACCGCTGGTACGCGGCCCGATCGGCCGCGGGCAGGTCGGCCACGGCGCTGTCGGTGAGCCACCGTTGGTTGCCGATGGCCTGCACGAGTTGGGTGTGCTCCCCCTCGGCGAACCGTCCGGCGCTCAGCGCGCCGGCCAGCAGCGCGTCGCCCTGGCCGAGCAGCTCCCGGGAGCGGCCCAACGCGGTGAGTGCCAGTGCCTGCCGGTTGAGGTCCGGGTCGTTGAGGGTCGCCATCGCGGAGAACGCCTGGAAGGCCGCGGTGACCATGCCGCTGTAGAGGCCGACCGCGCCGCTGCGGTCCAGACTGCGGTCGTCGATGAATGTCCGACCGGCCGGCAGCGCCGCCAGTGCGGTGACCAGATGGTCGATCCGGGCCTCCAGCGCGTCGTTCGCGGCGTCGCGCAGGGCTTCACCGTCGACGCGGCGGCGCAGCTCGGCGATGGCCCGGTCGGTGCGCTCCCGTTGCTCGGCCAGGACGGGCAGCCGGGTGGTGCCCGCGAGCTGCACGACCGAGAGTCGGCGTTCCCGTTGCAGCTCGGTGACCACGACCTCGCCGGGGCGACCCAGGTCGTACAGCAGGGTGCGAGCGGAGAGCAGATCCAGGGCGGGACCGAAGGTCAGCGTGGTCGCGAAGATCCACAGCGCCAGGAGCGCGGTCACCGGCACGACGACCAACGCGGTCAGCTTCGAGCGGATCGGCCAGTCGCGGGTTCTCATCAGACCTCGCCCGTGCAGGGGTGGCAGGAGGGGTGCCGGCACCGCCGGGCAACGCGTCGGCCGGCTGCGCGCCCGGCGTGACGCCGGGCACCGGCGCGGGCGCCTTGGGCAGGATACGTAATCAAGGGCCGTTGCACTACTGCCCGTCGCGCCGACATCGACGCTCCGAGATGCCTTGCGGGCGACCGCGGATCCGCACCCGGTCGACCTGAGCAGGCGCGTTTTCTGGACCTGGTCAGGTCTGGGCCGGTCGGCGGGGCGGCAGCGCCGGACAGCGCTTCTCCCGTCCCGGAGGCAAGCCGGCCAGCGTCCCGGAGGCAAGCCGGCCAGAAAGTACCCCGGATCGGGATTGGCGATCAGTGCGCGGAGGGAATACCAGGTGACGAAGGAGGAGCCCATGTCGCCCACGCAGGTAATCGTCATCGTGCTCGTCGTGCTCGTGGTCGTCGCGGTGCTGGCCGTGGCCGTCCGGTCGCTCGGCCGCCGTCGCGCGCTGCGCGACCGGTTCGGGCCGGAGTACGACCGGGTGGTGGAGGAGCAGGACAGCCGATCCGCCGCCGAGCGCGAACTGCGCGACCGGGAACGCCGGCACGCCGAGCTCACGCTCACCCCGCTCAGCCCGGAGTCCCGGGCCCGCTACAGCGCCGCCTGGGAGGAACTCCAGGTGCGCTTCATCGACTCGCCCGGCGATACCGTGGACGACGCTGACGAACTGGTCACCCGGCTCATCGAGGAGCGGGGCTACCCCACCGGGGACTTCTCCGACCAGATCGCCCACCTCTCCGTCGACCATGCGCGCACGCTGACCAACTATCGGGACGCGCACAACATCAACCTGCGCAACTCCGAGGGCGAGGCCAGTACCGAGGAGCTGCGGCAGGCGATCGTGCACTACCGGGCACTCTTCGCCGACCTGCTCGGCGAGGAGCCGGTCGGCCACCGTACGCCCGAACAGCGCCACCACCCGGACCACGACTCCACGAGCCGCTGAGGAGGCCACCGATGCGCCAGGAAGAGCAGCAGGTGAGCAACGACCACCCGGAGGCCGTCCGGTCCGCGCCCGTCCCGGTACCGCCCACCGGCGACCGGGCCGGCCGCTCGGACGTCCCCGAGGACGCCCTGGACGACCGGGGCACCTTCGACGACCAGACCGCCCCGAACGAGCGGAACGCCTCGAACGAGTGGACCGCCCCCGGCGAGCGAGCCGGCGACACCGACCGGGACGCCGCGTACGACCCGGTCGACGACGAGCGAGCCGACGACTCCGACCCGCGCCACCGGCGGGACGACCGCTCCGCCGACGAGGGCGGTTTCCACGAGCCGGGGCCACTGCCCACGGCGTTCGGCGCCACCACGGTGGCCGACGCGGTGGCGGCCTCGGCACTCGCGAGCCCCAACCCGCAGGATCAGCCGGACGCTCGGGCCGAGCGGACGGCCCAGCCGGGCGACGGCGCCGAGGACGGCGAGCGTGAGGGCCTGCGGGCCGACCCCACGGCCGAGTTGCACCGCCGCGACGTCGCCCCGGGGACCGACCCCGACGCGGTGGCCGCCGGCTACGGTAGCGCCGCGCCGGAGATGGTCGATCCGGACGCGGACGGCGAGCCGGTCGACACCGAGGGCGACGGCACCTCGTTGGGGGCTGCCGGGACGTCCCGGCCCGCCGGGTCGACCGTCGCGGCCGAGCCGGCGACACTCCTGGACACCGACACCGCGCAGGGCTTCCGGGACCGCTGGCGCGACGTGCAGCTGCGTTTCGTCGATGATCCGCACGCGGCGGCCGGCGAGGCGCAGTCGCTGGTGGAAGAGGCCATTCAGGCTCTCTCGTCGGCGCTGGCCGCCCAGAAGAACACGTTGGGCGGGTGGCAGGACGCCGGCTCGGCCGACACCGAGCAACTGCGGATGGCGGTGCGCAACTATCGGGACTTCCTGGACCGCGTACTGGGTCGCTGAACGACGCGCCACCGAGGGGCGCTCCGGCCGGTCGGCCGGGGGCGCCCCTCGCCCTGTGCGGCGGGTACGCCTCGCCGTCGACGAGCCGGTCGGCAGGCGCGTGACATCCCCCAATCCGCCCGAACCTCACCCAACCAGCGTCGAGGCGTGAAAACGTCCGGACGGGGTAATAGGGCGCGCGCGCACCAACCAGCGCAGACGTCGGGACGAGGGGTGACGGGATGGACGGCGACGGTCTTCGGCTCAACATGAACGGCCTGGACTACCTGATCCTGGCGCTGTACTTCGTCACCGTCCTCGGGGTCGGCATCGCCGCGCGCCGGGCGATCCGGACCAGCGTCGACTTCTTCCTCTCCGGCCGGTCCCTGCCGGCCTGGGTGACCGGGCTCGCCTTCGTCTCGGCGAACCTGGGCGCGCTGGAGATCATCGGTATGGCCGCGAACGGCGCCCAGTACGGCGTCATGACGGTCCACTACTACTGGATCGGCGCGGTGCCGGCGATGGTCTTCCTCGGCATCGTGATGATGCCCTTCTACTACGGCTCCAAGGTCCGCAGCGTGCCCGAGTACCTGCGGCTGCGGTTCAACCGCCCCACCCACCTGCTCAACGCGCTCAGCTTCGCCGTCGCCCAGGTGCTCATCGCCGGCGTGAACCTCTACGCGCTGGCCCTGGTGATGCAGGCACTGCTCGGCTGGCCGCTCTGGACCGCGATCGTGGTCGGCGCGGCGATCGTCCTGGCGTACATCACCATCGGTGGTCTGACCGGCGCGATCTACAACGAGGTGCTTCAGTTCTTCGTCATCCTGGCGGGCCTCATCCCGGTCACCGTGATCGGCCTGGTCAAGGTCGGCGGGGTGAACGGCCTGATGGACGCGGTACGCGACTCCAAGCTCGGCGAGGCGGGCCTGCACGCCTGGCAGGACACGGGCAGCACCGCCAACCCGCTGGGCGCGCAGTGGATCGGCATCGTCTTCGGCCTCGGTTTCGTGTTGTCCTTCGGCTACTGGACGACGAACTTCGCCGAGGTGCAGCGGGCGCTGTCCGCGAAGAACATGAGCGCCGCCCGGCGTACGCCGATCATCGCCGCGTACCCGAAGCTGTTCATTCCCCTGGTCACGGTGATCCCCGGCCTGGTGGCCCTGGTGACGGTCAAGGGCCTGGGGGCGGAGACCGGCGACCTGCAGTACAACAACGCGATCCCGCTGCTGATGCGCGACCTGCTCCCCAACGGCGTGCTCGGCGTCGCGGTCACCGGTCTGCTGGCGTCGTTCATGGCCGGCATGGCGGCCAACGTGAGCGGTTTCAACACCGTCTTCACCTACGACATCTGGCAGGCGTACATCCGTCGCGACCGGCCGGACGACTACTACGTGCGGGTCGGTCGGTGGGCGACGGTCGCCGCCGTGGTGGTCGGCATCGGCACGGCGTTCATCGCGGCCGGGTTCAGCAACATCATGAACTACATCCAGGCGCTCTTCTCCGTCTTCAACGCGCCACTGTTCGCCACCTTCATCATCGGCATGTTCTGGAAGCGGATGACCGCCCTCGCCGGCTTCTGGTCGCTGCTGCTGGGCACCCTGGTGTCGCTGAGCCTCTACCTGCTCTACAAGGGCGGCGTGATCGACTTCAACTCCGACCTGGAGGAGAGCTTCTGGGGCGCCGGTCTCGCCTTCGTCACGGCGGTGGTGGTCGCCGCGATCATCACCCCGCTCACCGCGCCCAAGCGCGACGAGGAGTTGCGCGGGCTGGTCTACGGCATGGGCGGCGTCGACCTCAAGGGGGACGTGCTCGCCGGGGACGCCGTCTGGTACCGCTCCCCGGTGCTGCTCGGTCTGATCGCGGTCGCGCTGGCCGCCCTCTTCTACATCCCGGTCTTCTAGGAAAGGAGTCGGCAGATGAGCAACGACGGCCAGCCGGCACAGGACCCGCTGATCGACGAGTCGCAGGAGGAGCAGCGCCGATCCGCCGCCGCCCGACTGTTCGACGTCCGCCGGGTGATCGGTGGCCTCTTCGTGGCGTACGGGGTGATCGTGACGTTGATCGGCGTCTTCGACAGCGCCGCCGAGATCGACAAGGCCCAGGGTGTCCGGATCAACCTGTGGGCCGGGTTGGTGATGCTCGTCTTCGGCCTGCTCATGCTGTTCTGGCAGTGGCGGCGCCCGGCGGAGCCGCCGGCCGCCAACGAGAAGCAACCCGGCACCTGACGGCTGCTCCTTCGGCCTGAGCGAGACCCGTCGGCCTGAGCCCGCCCCGTCGGCCTGAGCCCGCCCCGTCGGCCTGAGCCCGCCCCTTCGGCCTGAGCCCGCCCCTTCGGCCGGTGCCCGGCCCTTCGGCATGAGCCCGGCACGAGGGGGTACGCCAGGGGCAGCAGGCAACGTGTCGGACACAGGAGGCACCACCATGACCGATCGCGATCGGCAACCGCCGTTGGAGGACAGCCCGGAGGTCGCCTCGGCGGTGGACGACGACGCCACCGTCCCGCAGTTTCGGACCGGCGGCGGCCCCGACCGGGACACTCCCGGGTTCGCCGAGCCTCGCAGCCGGCCGGACGACCTCGCGCCGGACACCGACGAGCTGATCGGCGACCCGTACGGTGCCGGCACCGGGGCGACCGGGACGGGCACCGGGGCCGGCGGCGACAACATCCGCACCGGCGCGGAACAACCCTGGGAGCCGGAGGACCTGGTGATGGCCCGCGGGCAGGACCTCACCCCGGAGAACCTGGACAAGGCCCGCCGCGATCTGGCTGAGCAGGGTCGGGCGGCCATCGAGCGCACCGTGCCCTGATCGGACACGAAGGGGGGTCCCCGACCCGACCTTGACGGTCGGGCCGGGGACCCGGGGGACCTGCCGCCGGCAGTGCCTCACCTACTGCCGGCGGCGGGTGGTTACGGTCGCGATCCGGTCAGAGCGCCGGGTACGCGTTGCGCATGAGCTCCTGGAACTGCGCGGAGAACCACGCACCGGAGATCGGCGCGTCGCCCAGTGCCCCGGACGGGTTGTTGCCGTTGCGGGCGTTACCGCCGTACGTCGGGTCGCACATCCGGTCGAAGCCCTTGCCCTCGTTGTTCGGGATCTCCTTGCTGGAGCCGTCCGACTCACCCGGCGGCTTCACCCAGACGTACGCGTCGATGCCCGCCGCCGGGGTCGCCCGGGGCCGCTCACCGAGACCGGCGCCGGCCTGGTTGCACCAGTTGCCGAGGTGGGCCCGGCGGTCGATGCGACCACCGTTGACGTAGGCGTCCACGCTGGTCATCGGGCCCGGCCCGGTGGGCCGCGCGGAGCCGCCCCAACCGTTGCGGGACGTGTCGATCAGCATGCCGATGTTCGAGTTGAAGCCGACCGAGACCAGCTGGTTGCGGAACGCCTGGGCGAACGACAGCTCGTCGACGTAGAAGTTCCAGTCAACCCACTTGGACTGCCGCACCGTCTGACCGTTGACGTTGTCGGTGACCTTGAAGTGCGGCTCCTGCAGCGCCGAGTAGTTCGCGGTGTTGGTGATGAACCCGTGCACGTTGTTGACAGTGCTGCCGGAGGCGACCGCGGCGGTCTTCAGGATGTTGGAGGTCGGGACGAAGTTGGAGTCCCAGCCGAGCCAGCCGTGGTGGCCGGCGTCGATGTAGTTGTAGACGTTGCCGAGCGAACCCAGCTTGGCCAGCGCGTAGCCGACACCGTTGACGTAGGCGCCGTTGGCCTTGACCGTGTCGCACATGACCGTGCCGCCGGGCTGACCCGAGGTGTTGGTCACGATGTTCGGCAGCGAGTCGATCTCGATGATGTTGATGATCCGCAGGTTGCGGTACTTCGACTCACCCTGGATCGCGGCGATCGGGTCGATGTACTCGGCCTTGTACTTGGGCAGCTCGTCCGGACCCAGCTCACCGTTGGAGGAGAGCGCGGAGCAGTCCCGGCCGGGCAGGTTGTAGATGACGAACTGAATGTAGCCAGCGCCCTGGCGCAGCGCCTCGTCCAGGTGGTCACGCACCCCGAAGGCACCGTTCGAGCTGCTGTCCGGGGTGCCGTTGATCGCGGCGATCCGGTCCAGCCAGACGGCGGTGGGGTTGTTGGAGACCCGGCTTCCGCCCGGCTCGGCGTCCGCCTTGGCCTTCCACTCCGGGTTCACGTAACCCGGCACCCCGACGTACGGGTTGTCCACCTTCTGCCCCGGCGGCGTGCTGGTCGGGGGCGCGCTGGTCGGCGGTGCGCTGGTCGGAGGCGCGCTGGTGGGCGGCGCGGACGTCGGCGGCACGCTGGTCGGCGGCGCGGAGGTCGGGGTGACACCGCCGTTGCAGACCACGCCGTTGAGGGTGAACGAGGTCGGCTTCGGGTTGCTGCCGCTCCAGGCGCCGTTGAAGCCGATGTTCGCCGACGCGCCGGCGGCCAGGGTGCCGTTGTAGGACATGCTCCGGGCGGTCACCTGGCTGCCGGACTGACTGAACTCGGCCGACCAACCCTGCTGCACCCGCTGGCTGGAGTTGGGGAAGGTCCAACCCAGCGTCCAGCCGTTGACCGGGTCGCCGAGGTTCTTGATGGTGATGCTCGCGGTGAAGCCGCCGGACCAGTCGTTCGTCGTGTAGCCGATCTCGCACTGCGTCGCGGCCTGCGCCGCCGTAACCGGAATCGTTACCAACCCACCGGCGACCAGGGCACCCGCGCCGGCGAGCGCGAGGGCCCGGCGTTGGCCGGACAGCCTTCTCCACATATTCATGCCACTGATCTCCTTGGGCGAGACCGGGCCCACGTACGGCCCGGCGAGACGGCCCGGTGGGCGTCCTGCACGGACGGCCGCCGGCGCCAACGGGATTCTTTCGGGGACGCCCGACCCGGACGGGCGATGGTGGTGGTGGTGGTGCACGACCGGCACGGTGGCCGGTCGATCGACGGCGGGATGTCGCCCCGGTGACACCGGGTGCCCTCGACTGCCTGCCTGCGCGGTGTGGCTCCCCCGAACCGCGTGCGCCGATTCTTGCATGGGAGCGCTTCCATGGCAATGGCTCGATGCGTCGCGGGCCGGCGGGGCTCGCCTGCGGAGCCGTTTCGGACGATACCCCCGAGTTCGCCCGAGCGGCACGTCCGAGACGCGGGCGGCACTACCGGATGGCCGGAGCGGGTCCGACACGACGAATACCGAACGCCGTGGGCCAACCGCAAGGCGGCGCGGTGCCAGAGATGACGCGGCGCGCACTGAAAGCCGCGTAGCACCCCTTCACCTCTTACCGGGCCAAAGGTCAAAACGCGAATCTTTCACTTCATAAGTCATGAAACGGTCTAACGTCGGTCTTAGCTCGGTTGTCGCCGGGCTCAGGACAACAGGGATGGAGTGACGCAGGTCATGGCTAAGAAGATGCTCGGGAAGGTCGTTGCGGGCGCCGCGCTCGGCGGCGCGTCGCTCCTGGTGTTCGCACCGGGGATCGCCTACGCCAACGGCCACGACGACGGCAGGGACCAGGACGGCAAGGTCTACGCCAAGCCGCACGTCGTCAAGGCCGGCGAAGAGATCAAGCTCCTCGAGATCTGCCCGGATCGGCAGGAGCACGCGTTCGTGTGGTCCAAGGTCACCGGCAAGGTCAAGCTCGAGCCGGCCAAGGAAGACCGGGGCGAGGACCGCGAGTGGGGCGAGGAGGAGGACTCCTACGACCACGAGAACGGCAAGGACGACGAGGGCAAGGACGAGAACGGCAAGGACGACAAGGGCAAGGACGACAAGGGCAAGGACCACGAGGGCAAGGACGAGAACGGCAAGGACGAGCACGGCAAGGACGACAAGGGCAAGGACCACGAGGGCAAGGACGAGAACGGCAAGGACGAGCACGGCAAGGACGACAAGGGCAAGGACGACAAGGGCAAGGACGAGAACGGCGGCCAGGGTGGCGGCGCTGCCGCCGACGCCTACGAGGACGAGGACAGCAAGGACTGGAAGGGCGAGGAGCACGGCCAGGACGCGGACGACAGCCGCGAGGAGAAGGACTGGAGCTCCAAGGACGAAGACAAGAAGGACTGGGAGTCCAAGGACGAGCACGGCTCGGACAAGGGCTGGGAGTCCAAGGACGAGCACGGCTCGGACAAGGGCTGGGAGTCCAAGGACGAGCACGGCTCCGACAAGGGCTGGGAGTCCAAGGACGAGCACGGCTCCGACAAGGGCTACGACTCGAAGGACGAGGACGAGTACAGCTCCGACAAGAGCTGGGAGTCCAAGGACGAGCACGGCTCCGACAAGGGCTACGACTCCAAGGACGAGGACGAGTACAGCTCCGACAAGAGCTGGGAGTCCAAGGACGAGCACGGCTCCGAGTACGGCTCCGACAAGGGCTGGGAGAACAAGGACGAG